>DASZQC010000235.1:0-5153 GCA_035549815.1 Dongiaceae bacterium | reverse complement strand
AGCCGACCGCGGCTGCCATGATGATCAGAACGGCACCGAAGCCGGAATAGATGCGCCCTTTGACGTTCAGGCGTGCGACGGAAGCGAAGCCCATAGAGATCCCCGAATTGGTTGTAGGTGACCAGATTGCTGGCGAGCGGGAACCAATATCTCGGGGGAATGTAAAAGAGCGCTGAACTTTCGTAGGTTTCCGCGACTATTACGGTCCGTGCGTCTTACAGCTTCTCTGCGGCGCGCTGGCGCAGCCTGCTTCTCGTTTCAATATTTGACGGTGAATTCAAAGATATCCATTCGTTCAGTTATGGCCCATCGCGCGTGCCATCCTCACTATGCCTTTCGGCTTAGCTCGTCCGTTCGGGCGCACCAGAGATCGCGCGGCGCGGCAAGCTGTCGCTGTCACGGGGCAAGGTTGCGCAAGGCGCCTTGGCTGCGCATTAGACAGCGCATAGATTGTTTTTATTCCGATCGTGGAGCGATCAAGGCATGCTGACCATTTCCCGTCGTCATTTCATCGCCGGCGGATTGACCTTGGGTGGGCTCGCTATGACGCCCGGCGCCCGGGCCGGAAGTATCGGCACGGAACTCGTCATCGGCACGCGCGTGATCGAGGTGAAGGGTAAGGCGGCGACGGTCTTCAGCCTGACGCAGCATGGCGCCGCAGCGCATGGCCTGACCATGAATGCCGGCGAGCACCTGCGCCTGCGCCTGGGCAATGAAAGTGGCGAAGCGGCGCTGATCCATTGGCACGGATTGACGCCGCCCAATGCGCAGGATGGCGTGCCCGGCGTTACCCAGCCGCTGCTGGCGGCCGGAAAGTCGTACGAGTACGATTTCCCGGTGGCGCTGCCCGGCACCAACTGGATGCACTCGCACCATTCGCTGCAGGAACAGCGCATGATGGCGGCGCCTTTGATCGTCCGCGATCCCCGGGAGGCGGGCGACGACGTGCAGGAGATCGTAATCATGCTGCACGATTTCACCTTCCGCGATCCGGCGGAGATCCTGGCCGAGCTGTCCAAAGGCATGGCGCATGGGAGCATGGATCACGGCGGGGCGGCGACGGATCAATCATCGATGGACCATGCCGCGATGGGCCACGATATGTCCGGCATGGATATGCCCAGTATGAATATGCCCAGTATGAATATGCCTGGCATGGACATGTCTGGCGGTGCCACGGCAATGGGCGGCATGGATTTGAACGACGTCACCTATGATGCGTTCCTCGCCAATGACCGGACCCTGGACGATCCGGAAATCGTGCGGGTGGAAAAGGGGCAGCGCCTGCGCCTGCGCATCATCAACGGCGCTGCGGCGACCAATTTCGTGGTCGATCTCGGTGCGCTCGGCGGTGAGCTGCGCCATGTCGACGGACGGCCGATCGAACCGGTGGCCGGCAGCCGCTTTCCGCTCGCCATCGCCCAGCGCGCCGACATCTTCGTCACGCTGCCTGCGGGCGCCGGCGCCTGGCCGATCCTGTTCCAACGCGAAGGCGACGTGGCGCTGACCGGCCTCGTCCTGGCGACCAAAGACGGCACGGTCCCGAAGATCGCCGACCGGGCCCATCACGCGATCGGCGCCATCGACCGCGAACTGCCCATGCTCTATCGCGCGATGGAGCCGCTGCCGCAGCGCCCCGGTCAACCTGTGGCGGACCGCAAGCTGACCGTGGCGCTGACCGGCAGCATGATGACCTATCAATGGGGCGTCGCCGATTCCACAGCACCGGCGCCGAACATTCCGGTCAAGGCGGGCGAGCGGGTGGAGATCGAGCTCGTCAACCGGACGGCGATGTCGCACCCGATGCACCTGCACGGGCATCATTTCCAGATCGTGGCGGTGAACGGCAACAGGGTCTCGGGAGCGGTGCGCGATACCGAACTGGTGCCGATCGGCGGGCGCGTCACCATCGCCTTCGATGCCGGCAATTCCGGCCGCTGGATGTTCCACTGCCACAACCTCTACCACATGCTCTCCGGCATGATGACGGAAGTGGCATATCTCTGAAGTGGCGTCGCCGGTTGCGCTTGCGGTGTTCCGCGGCGAGGCGGATGACAGCCGTGCTGATTGTCGTTACCTTTCCCTTCCGCACGATTCGTCACGGGAGCGGTCATGGGTATTCTCTCTTGGATCCTGTTCGGCCTCCTGGCCGGTATTGTCGCCAAATTCATCATGCCGGGGCGCGACCCGGGTGGCTTCATTGTCACCATCCTGCTGGGCGTGGTCGGCGCTTTCGTCGGCGGCTTCATCGCCGCGCAGTTCGGCTTTGGCGACGTGATGATGTTCGACCTGCGCTCTTTCATCATCGCCGTGGCCGGCGCGATCCTGGTGCTGGTGATCTACCGCGCGATCCGGCGCTAAGCCGCTAAGCCACGTGCTCGACTTCCTCGGGCGTGAGATTGCCCGGCACGATGGTGACCGGCACGCGCATCTTGCCGACATATTTGCCGGTCAGGGCGGAGACCAGCGGGCCCGGGCCCTTCGGACCGGTGGAGGCGGCGAGCACCAGGATGGAGATGCTCGGTTCTTCCTGGCATAGCTTCAGCAATTCGTCGCGGCGGTCGCCTTCGCGGAAATAGAGCATCGGCATCTTGCCGGAGAGCTTGTTCACCTCGCTCGCCATCTTCTGCATGGTGGCCTCGGCCTGCTGGCGCGCCTCGTCCTTCATGAGCTGGTTGACACCCATCCAGTCGCCGAAGCCGGTCGGCTCCATCACATGGACCATGGCGACACGGCCGTTGGAGCGGAAGGCGCGACGGCAGGCATAGCGGATGGCGACCTTCAGTTCCGGCGAATCGTCGATCACCACCAGGAACACGCGCTCCTGGGGCGGCGGCTCGGCCCTGGCCGCTTCGGGGGCGCCGGTTTCGGCGTTGCCGGGTGTGGGAGTGCCTGGATCTGCCATCATGTCCTACCTCTTGCGAAAGGCCAGGTGCGCGAACCAGCCGGTCAATAGCGAGACGATCACCGCCACGACGCCATACATCAGGCGGCTGAGGATGCTGTTCGCATGGGCATATTTATAGAGATCGGCGCCAAAGCCGACCTTGCTGATGATCAACGGCATGTTCTGCGCATCGACGATATGCCCGTTGCGGACCAGATAGACGTCGATCAGATAGGTGCCGGTCGGCACATTGGAAGGCAAGTGCAGATTGGCGCGGAACAAGGTGTCGCCGATGAAGGTGACGCGGCCGACCCGGTCGGCATAGAGGCCGTGTTTCTTTTTCTGCTGCACCAGGGCGCCTTTGAACGGGCCGTCGCCCGGCACCGGGCCGTCGGCCGGCTGGAACCGGACCCGGCCGACGCCGAGCTCGTAGCGGTCCAGCATCTCCGGCGGCAGGATCTCGAACAGGTTGCGCGACGAAGCGACGCCATAGAGCGCCGGCACGTTGGCAAAGGTCAGCGTTTCCGCATTGACCCAGATGCCGGCGAAGCGCGCCTTGTGATGCACCTGCACCGTGCCCAGCGGTCCGCGCATCACCAGCACCACGTCGCCGGGCCCGTCGATGGCGCCGAACACCAGGATGTCCTGGCCGGAGAAATCGGTGGTGATCTCCACCAGATGGTCGTCGACATCGGCGATGATGCCCTTGGCTTCGGCGCGTCCGGCCGCCGCGAGCAGCGCCAGGGTCCAGAACAACCAGGCCGCCGCGCGCCTCATCGCAGCCCCGGCAGGGTAACGATGGCGTAGAGGTCCTCCGGCGTCGCCACCAGCTCGTAGCACAGGCCGACCGCGACGGTGAGGATCAGCAGCGCCATCAGGAAGCGCAACTGCTCGCCCGGCAGGCGCGCGCCCAGCCGACCGCCGAACTGCGCGCCGATGACCGACCCGATGGTCAGCACGAAGGCCAGCATCACGTCGACGGTGCGGTTCTCCACCGATTGGAGGACCGTAGTCACCGCGGCGACGAAGATGATCTGGAACAGCGAGGTGCCGACCACCACCACGGTCGGCATGCGCAGCAGATAGATCATCGCCGGCACCAGCATGAAGGCGCCGCCGACGCCGAGCAGCGCGCTGAGGATGCCGACCAGGACGCCGAGGCCGATCGGCATCACCGCGCTGATATAAAGGCGCGACTTCTTGAAGCGCATCTTCAGCGGCAACCCGTGGACCCAGACATGCTGGTGCAGCTTGCGCGGTCCCTGGGCGCGGCGCACCCGGCGCAGGGCGCGGATGGATTCGGCCAGCATCATCAGGCCGATCGAGCCCAGCATGATCACATAGGCGACGTTGATGACCAGGTCGATCTGGCCGAAATGGCGCAGGATCGAGAACAAGGCGACGCCGACGACGGAGCCGAACACGCCGCCCGACAGCAGCACGAAGCCCATCTTGAAATCGACATTGTCGCGGCTCCAATGCGCGAGCACGCCGCTGACCGAGGTCGCCACCGTCTGGTT
Source organism: Dongiaceae bacterium (assembly GCA_035549815.1). GTDB lineage: Bacteria > Pseudomonadota > Alphaproteobacteria > Dongiales > Dongiaceae > Dongia_A. The sequence goes on along the minus strand of DASZQC010000235.1, from coordinate 746 downwards.
GGATTGCGTCGCCACGGCGACCGCCGGCGGCACGCCGATGAAAATGAGCAGCGGCGTCATCAGGAAGCCGCCACCGACGCCGAACAGGCCGGACAGGAAGCCGACCCCGCCGCCGAGGCCGAGCAACAGCAGCACCGACACCGAGATCTCGGCGATCGGCAGATAGACCTGAAAGCTGAGTAGCCAGTCTAAAAGGGCGCCCAGCATGCGCGACCGAACCCCAGGCCTTCATTCACCCACGCCCGGCGGTCGTTCCCCCACGCTTTGGAACCCTGGCCCACCGGACAGCCCTGCGACTGATGGATGCGATCGAAGAGACGCCCTTCAAGCAAAAGCAGGCTGGCACTGGTGTCTGGGCGCCAGCGACTCGGGGACCGCGGCCAATCGTCGGAATCACTCTACGACGATGATTCTTAACAAGAAAGCCGGGAAGCGCGGAGAAAGGCGTCAGATGCGTCACATCTGCGCGAAATCCGTGGGGCCAGCCGATGGGCCGGCGCGGCGGCTATTTCTGCAGGATGTCGGTGATCTCTTCCAATTGCGTGCGGGCGCGCAGCAGATAGAAGCCCTGCGCGGTCAGATGATTGGGCTGCAGCAGCGCGTTGGGCGAGCCGTTCATCACAATGAGGGGCTGGAGAACGGCGCCCTCCAGCATGGAATCCACCATGCGCTGCCAGCCGGTCGTCGCGCCCTTGTCCTTCAGCACCTGCTCGAAATCCGTGCCGAGATCACGCAGCATCAGGCCG
>DASZQC010000234.1:0-1990 GCA_035549815.1 Dongiaceae bacterium | reverse complement strand
GGGGGCGCAGTTGATTGCCCGTGCATTCGGCGCTCGCGTCTATAGGTTCGGCGGACTTGAGGTCGGCTATCCGCCAGTGTTCTTAACCATGGCCGGGCAGGCCGACCAACTGTTTCAAGGCATGGCGGCAACCCAATACATCATGCAGATGCACGAGGATACGTTTGATCTGCCCATCGAGGCCGCACTTCTGATGCGGAATGATCGCTGCCCCAATCAAGCCTTCCGCATGGGCAGCAGCACCTACGGTATCCAGGCGCATCCAGAAGTTACACGGACGGATGCCCGCAATTTCCCGCGCGATTGCTGGGCCGCGATGACCCGGCACTACGGAGAAAAGGCTGAGGCTGTCGAGGCACAGGTGCTGACAGAAATCGACACGCACTTTGAAACAGGTGCCGCCTTTTGCAGACTTATCACCAATCGTTGGCTGGATCTGGTGGCGGGGCGTAAGGTGGGTGCTGGTAATGGAGGCCGTCTTTCGGCCGGCGTTGCCGGCAAGCGGTAGTCCGGCAAGCTCTATTCCTGACAGGAAATGTCTGTAGGCCGAAGGTAAATTCGGCGCGCGGACTTGATGGCTGGCTCGATCGTCATATTTGTAATGGGCCCGGGCGGCAGCCGAGGGCCATCTATGACGATCCGTTCGACCGCAGGTTTCGTAGGGGCTTAGAGAAGCTGAACTAATTGCGGTCTGCATCTAGGGAATGGCTGAAGAGCCGAGCCATTCCGATCGCCGGGTCGACAGTATCCTGTCCAGCTATTACGATCCGCGGCCTCCGATGGTCAGGGATCGGTTAAGAACAAGGTTTATGGGGTAGTTAATGACCATGCCGGAGTCCTCCAGTTCGTCCCTTTCGCGACGCGGCCCGCGTCGCGTGGTTTGGACGGGCGTCATCGTGATCGGTATCGCCGCCGCTGTCGGTATGTGGTGGCACGAGCGGAGCGCGAACTCATCAGTTTCACAAACCGATCCGCAAGCCGGCCATGGCGCTGCGGAGGGCGGCGCGCCTCAGGGCGGCGCTCCGGCAGGCCCGCCGGTCACCGTCGCCAATCCGGTGGTCAAGGACATCATCGAATGGGACGAGTATCCCGGTCAGTTCCGGGCGATTGATTCCATCGACGTGCGCGCCCGCATCAGCGGGTATCTGGAGCAGATTCATTTTACCGACGGGCAGATCGTGCAACAGGGCGACCTGCTCTTTTCCATCGAGAAGCGCCCATTCGAGATCGCGGTTGAATCCGCCAATGCGCAGCTTGCGGAAGCCAACGCCCAGCTGAGCCTGGCGAACCGGAATCTGAAGCGCTACGAGAAGATGCGCGAAGGCAACATCGTCGGCGAGGCCGATTATGACGATCGCGTCGAAGCTGTGAGCGCGGCAAAGGCCGCCGTGGCCGTCGCGCAAGCGCAGGTGCGCGAGGCAAATCTGGATCTTGGCTATACCGAGATACGCTCTCCAGTCACCGGCCGCATCAGCCGGCACGAAGTGAGTGTCGGCAATCTGATCACCGGCGGCTATACAGGCGATGTCACGCTGCTGACCACGATCGTGTCGGTCGATCCGATCTATTTCGACTTCGACATGAGCGAGCAGAACTACCTGGCCTACCAGCGCGCCGCGGAACGCGGTGCGATGCCGTCGATGCGCGACAACAAGATCACGGTATTCGCCAAGCTGCCGGACGAAGACGGATGGGCGCACGAGGGCAGCCTCGAGTTCCTGGACAATCAGGTGAATGAGACCTCGGGCACGATCCGCGCGCGGGCGACCTTCTCCAATACCGGCGGCATCTTCACGGCCGGTCAGTTCGCGCATGTGCGCGTGCCGGGTTCGGAGCGCTACAAGGCGACCCTGCTGCCCGAAAGCGCCATCGTGACGGATCAGTCCCAGAAGGTCGCGCTCGTGGTTGACGCCGAAGGCACGGTCGGGGTGAAGATCCTGCGGGTCGGGCCGGGCTATGGCGGCATGCGGATCATCCGCGAGGGCCTTGC
>DASZQC010000233.1:0-11797 GCA_035549815.1 Dongiaceae bacterium | reverse complement strand
GTAACCCATCTTGCCGGTCCAAAATGTCACCTATCTTCCCGGCTCAACACTCTCCACCGAAGACTTAGCCGAGCGGAAGCGCTGTCGCCCCCTCCCTATCCCTCCCCCGCCTCGGGGGAGGGAACTCTGGTGCGAGCTCGTAAACAGCGATGCCAGTTCGACCATCAGCATCACGGCAGGATGTCCCAATATTGCTCCAGGTCCCAGCGGGTGACGGTGGCGTTGAACTTCTCCCACTCGTCGCGCTTGTAGTGCATGAAGACGCGATACATCTCATCCGGCATGGCGCGCTTGATGATCTCGTTCTTCTCCAGCGCATCCAGCGCCTCGCCCAGCGACATCGGCAGCTTCTGGACCTTCTTGCCGGCCTTCATCGCCTCGTAGATGTTGCGCTCCTCCGGCTCGCCCGGATCCATCTTGTTGCTGATGCCGTCATCGAAGGCCTGCAGCAGTGCCGCCGCCATCAGGTACGGATTCACCGCGGCGTCGACCGAGCGGTATTCGAAGCGGCCGGGGGCCGAGATGCGCAGCGCGCAGGTGCGGTTCTGGTAGCCCCAGTCGGCATAGACCGGCGCCCAGAAACCGGTGTCCCACAGCCGGCGATAGGAGTTGACGGTGGAAGAGCCGATGGCGGTCAGCGCGCGCACGTTCTTCACCACGCCGCCGATGCAATTGAGGCCGATCGGGCCCGGCTTGGCCTGGCCCTTCAGCGGCATGAAGGTGTTCTCGCCGCCCTTGCGGTAGGTGAAGACGCCGTCCATTCCCGGCAGCGACTTGCCGTTGCCGAGCGGATTGACCTTTTCCTCGCCACCCTTCCAGAGCGACAGATTGTGGTGGCAGCCGCTGGCCGACACGCCCATGAAGGGCTTCGGCATGAAGCAGGCGATGATGTTGAACTCGCGCGCCACCTGGGCGCAGATCTGGCGATAGGTGGTCAGCCGGTCCGCCGTGCGCAGCGCATCGTCGAACATGAAGTTCAGCTCGAGCTGGCCGGGCGCATCTTCGTGGTCGCCCTGGATCATGTCCAGGCCCATGGCGCGCGCATATTCGATCACCCGCAGGAACACCGGGCGCAGCATTTCGAACTGGTCGATGTGATAGCAGTTCGGCTTGGTGTAGCCGCCGTCCGGCAGCCCGTCCTCGCCCTTCTTCAGCCACATCATCTCCGGCTCGCAGCCGTGGCGCAGATGCAGCCCCTTGTGCTTCTTCTGGAACTCGTTGTGCAGGATGCGCAGGTTGCCGCGGCAATCCGAGGTCAGATGGCCGCCCGGATTGACCTTTTCCTCGCGGTTGCGGAAGCAGGTGCAGAAGACCCGCGCGACGCGCTTGTCCCATGGCAATTGCACGAAGGTCTCGGGGTCGGGAATGCCGACCAGCTCCGACGCTTCCGGGCCATAGCCGATATATTGCTTGTGGCGGTCGACGAAGAGGTTGGCGGTGGAGCCGTAGACGAGCTGGAAGCCGCGCTCGGCGGTCGCTTCCCAATGATCGGCGGGAATGCCCTTGCCGACGATGCGCCCCGTCACCGAGACGAACTGGTAGTAGATGTAGGTGATGCCAAGCTCATCGATCTTGGCACGGACCTTCTTCACCAGCTCCTTGCGGCCGGGTTGGTTGACATGTGCTTCCAAGTCGGTCATCGCGGTTCCCCTCTCCCTATCTTGCATTCGTGACGCCACGACTTCAGCCGCGACGCGCTCCCTGTAAAAGCTGTTCGATGCTTGTTCGGTTGATTGGGCTTAAACCTGCCCCGCACTCTTAAATCCAGCGCACCTCGTTCGTTGTTTCGGCTCCGCTTCCCGCAGCTCAGCTCCAGGGGAACGGCGAGTTGGATGTCGGATGCAGCTTGCCCTCGGCAAAGCGCGAGAAACGGAATGGCCGCAGCAAATCACTCTCATTGCCGCAGACATCGTCCGCGACCAGCTTGCCGACGCCGATCATCTTGTAGCCGTGATTGCTGTCGCCCACGACATAGACGTTCTGGCAGAAACGGTCGAACACCGGGAACGAATCCGCGGTGAAGCTGCCGATGCCGCCCGAGGGCTCCTTCTTGTATTTCGGCATGGTGCCTTCGAAGCGCTTCTGGCAGAAGGCCAGCGCCGAGACCCACATATGCGCGAAATCGTCGCCGACGATGAAGTCCGGGCTGTCCGGGCCGTAGGGATCGATCTTCACTTTTTCCGCCTGGGTCTTCACCTTGAACGGCATGGCGCCGCCCTGGATGCCGCCGAAATGGAAATCCGGCTTGTAATAGATGCCCCACAGCTTGTCGGTGATCAGGCTCTTGTCGACGTCGGAATAGAGCGGCGCGTCGGTATCGACATGGATGACCGGCGGCATCTTGCCATCGTTGGTGCGCTGCAATTGCGGGTCGACGCCCAGCGTGCCCTCCTGGAGCGACCAGAAGGTCCACATCGGCACGCCGTCATGCATCTTGCCGTCGCGGCCCTTGATCGAGATCTGCTTGGGCAACTCCAGCATGTCCCAGATCTGCTTCACCCAGGGGCCGGCGCCGATGATCACCTCGTCGCAGCCGATCTTGCCCTTGTCGGTGACCACCGCCTTGACCGCGCCGGAGGAATCCTTGTCGAAGCCGGTCACCTTCACGCCGGTCATGATGCGCACGCCCTCGTTCTCGGCCTTCTTGGCAAGGCCGTAGATGGAGCGCGTGTTGTTGGCGTAGCCGCCCTTCTTCTCGTGTAGGACGGAGGTGATGCCCTTGGCCTGCCAGTCGGAGAAGATGCCTTGCATGTATTTCATGCAGTCCTTCTCGCCCTCGATGAAGGTCGAGGTGTAGCCGATCTCTTTCTGCTGCTTGTAGATGCTGGCCACGTCCTGGTGCATCACCTCGGGGCTGATCTGCATGTAGCCGACCGGATGATAGGAGAAGGCTTCCGGGTCGCTTTCCCAGACCGAGACGCTGTGCGCCATCAGCCGGCGCATGGCCGGCTGGAAATAGTTGTTGCGGACGACGCCGCAGGCGATGCCGGAAGCGCCGGCGGCGATCCCGGTCTTGTCGACCACCAGGATGTCCTTGCCGCTGCCCTTGCCGCTCTTGCGCAGATTTTCGCCGAGGTGCCAAGCGGTCGAAAGACCGTGAATGCCAGCGCCGACGATGACGTATTTGACGTGACTTGGAAGAGCCATGAACGTTTCCCAGAAACCGGACCGCCGGTTCGCCCGGCCTCCGCCCGCTGGTTACGATGGCGCACCGCCCCCAGCGCATTCAACTGCTGTCGAATTCAACCGCTGTCGACCACTATAGCGAGGCGGTCTGTCGTATCAAACCAATTTTTACAAAGGCACAGAAATGGGTTAGATTGGTATGCAGCAGACTGACGCCGGAACGGCATTCCGGCCGAAAGTCGACATCTGGCGAAGAATAATCGACGCAACGAGGCTCCTGCCGCGCAAAGCGGCTTGGCGATTGCGATCGCGCTCCAAGACAATAATCCTTGGCGCCGGAATGAGAGCAGGAGATCAGGGGGAGTGCCGATGATGAAACTGGCGAACGAATCGGCGCGAGGATCCTCGTGGATCACCGCGCAACTGCGGCAGGCGATCCAGGGCGGCCAATATGGTCATGGTGAGCGATTGCCGGCGGAGCGGCAACTGGCCGAGGCCTTTGGCACCTCGCGCACCACGGTCCGCGCCGCGCTGGACCAATTGGAAGCCGAACGCCTGGTCAGCCGCCGCATCGGCAGCGGCACTTTCGTCAATTCACCGGCCAAGGCGCCGGCCGTGGATGTGGCCGACCAGACCAGCCCCCTGGAGCTGATCGACGTGCGCCTGGCGCTGGAGCCCTACATGACGCGCCTCGCCTGCATCAATGCCGCGGCGCGGGACATCGACCGGCTGTCGGAGCTGATGGCGCGGCAGGAGCGCGACTGCGCCGACCGCGAGGGCTTCTCCCGCTGGGACGAGGCGTTCCACCTGGCCATCGCCGAGGCGACCCGCAATCCGCTGCTCATCTCGCTCTATCGCCAGATCAACGAGGTGCGCGCGCACCAGCAATGGATGGCGATGAAGGACAAGGTGCTGACGGCGGAGCGCATCGCCGACTACAACCGCGACCATGCCGCCTTGTTCGAGGCGATCCGCAGCCGCGATGTGGACAGCGCGGTCGCCATGATCACCAACCACCTGCACTACGCCCGCCGCCAGTTGGTGGGCGCGGTGATGGACTGAACGGATCAGTCTCCAACGGAACCTGAATCGGATCAGGATTGGTCGCACCGAACGGCCTGTCTCCCGCTGCCCGACCGCAGCGCTGATTTGCCAGCTTTCGCATCGACTTGCGTCCGATGCGCCGCAGTCGAGCCGGTGCCGGATGCTGTTGCCGTCGAAACCAATCCCAGACCAATCCGACAAAATTGATCTAGATTGGCGTGACGAATTGGCGCATCATTTCCGCGCGCGTTGAGGTGGTCCTCCGCGAGTCGAGGCCCAGTTCGACGATCAAGCAATTACTGCCGACGAAGCGTCGATGACGCTAACGCCGGTGGAGGGGAAGCTGGGAGCATCCTGATTACCGATTGAACAATATCGAACCCGTGGCCCGACCTGCTGTTCGCGGTGGGCGGCGGTACATGACTCGCAAACGGACCTGAGTGCGACTTAACCCTGGGGGAGATAGGGACCATGTCGGTCAGTAGCGGAGTAGCCACCTCGTCGTCCGAATATTCGTTGCGGCGCGCCATCGACTGGCGCGGCGCGTTCTGGGTCGCCAGCGGCGTGCCCGCCCTGGTTCTGTTCTCCATCGGCGGCATCGCTGCCACCGTCGGTATTCCGGCCTACATGGTCTGGATCGTCTCGATGCTGATGGGCTTCATCCAATCTTTCACCTATGCCGAGATCGCCGGCTTGTTCCCGAACAAGTCGGGCGGCGCCTCGGTCTATGGCGCGGCCGCCTGGCTGCGCTACGGCAAGTTCATCGCGCCGCTGTCGGTCTGGTGCAACTGGATCGCCTGGACGCCGGTGCTCTCGCTCGGCACATCCATCGCGGCGAGCTACATCCTGAATTTGATGGAGCCGGCGCCAGGCGCCGACGCGATTGCAGCCTACATCGCGCAGCAGGCGGCTGCCGGGACGGTCGTTGATGAAGCGGCGGCCATCGTTGCGTTGACGCCGATCCATCAATTCACCCTCTTCGCCGGCCAGATCGGCCCGGTCTCGTTCTCGCTGAACTGGATCTTCGTCCTGGGCGCCATCCTGATGCTGCTGGCCTTCGCCATCCAGCATCGCGGCATCCTCGGCACCGCCAAGGTACAGACGACGGTCGGCCTGATCATCGTCATTACCCTGTTCATCGTCGGCGTGGTCCCGTTCTTCAACGGCAACTTCAGCGCGGCGAACTTCTCGCCCTTCGTGCCGGTGATCTCCGGCGCCTGGGATAATGCCGGCTGGACTTTCGTCCTCGGCGGCATGTTCATCGCCGCCTGGTCGACCTACGGGTTCGAAACGGCGATCTGCTACACCAGCGAGTTCAAGAACCCGGCGACCGACACGTTCAAGGCGATCTTTTATTCCGGCCTGCTCTGTCTTGCCTTGTTCATCCTGGTGCCGATCACCTTCCAGGGCTATCTCGGCCTGGATGGCATGACCGCAGCCGGCATCCTGGATGGCAGCGGTGTGGCAGACGCGCTGGCGCACATGGTCGCCGGTGGAAACATGTTCTTCGGCTTCATCTTCCAGCTCCTGATGATCGCCGCGCTGATCCTCATCATCGTCACCGCGATGGCGGGATCCTCGCGCACGCTCTATCAGGGCTCGGTCGATGGCTGGCTGCCGAAGTACCTCTCTGGCGTCAACCACAACGGCGCGCCGACCGCAGCGATGTGGACGGACTTGGTGTTCAACCTGTTCCTGCTCGCCATCGCCGCCTCGGATGTAACCGCCTACTTCTTCATCCTGGCGGTCAGCAATTGCGGCTACATCATCTTCAATTTCCTGAACCTGAACTCCGGCTGGATCCATCGCATGGATAGCGGCCATATCAACCGTCCGTACCGGGCGCCCACCATCATCCTGGCCGCGGGTGCAGTGCTCTCCTTTGTGAACGCTGTGTTCATGGGGGCGGGCGCGAAGGTTTGGAACCTGGATCACAATCCGCTCTGGTGGGGTCTGGGTGCTGCGGCCCTGATCATCCCGGTCTTCTGGTACCGTCACTACATTCAGGACAAAGGCCAATTCCCGGCCCGCATGCTGGATGATCTTGGGCTGAAAGCCGGCGACCTCGGCCAGAAGAAGGCCGGCGTTCTGCCTTATGTTGCGCTGGCAGCCGGCCTTGCGGTGGTGTTGATCGCCAATTGGGTGTTCAAGCTGCCGCCTGCATAGGCGGCCAGCCGGTGAGTACGAGGGGCGGGACCGAATGGTCCCGCCTTTTTCTTTGGGTCCCACCTACTCTTTTGCCGTAGGCGGCAAGGGCTGCGCAAAGTGATATAGTGGCCGCCTCTTTAGGCTTGGGGCCCGATTTGAACGACGCAGCGCATTCCCCTTCGCACGCCATCACCGACGTCGCGCTGGCGGAGCTTGGCCGGCGCACGGCGATGCTCGACGCGATCAGCTATGCCGCGACCCAGATCGTCGGCGGCACCGATTGGCGCGCCGGGATCCAGGAACTGCTCGACCGCCTGGGCCGCGCCACCGAAGTTTCACGCGTCACCTTGTTCGAGATCCACGAGGGGCCGGATCGGCAGCCGGCCGAGAGCTGCCGTTATGACTGGGCCGATATCGGCTTCGCCCGGCTGAGCGACGATCCGCGCTACCACAACATCCCGCTGCGCGAGCCGGAAGGACAGCTCCACGAATGGGCGGCAGCCCGGCAGCGCGGCGAGATCGTCCAGGCGACCCTGCGCGACGTCACCGGGGAGACCCGGCAGACCTTCCTGGAGCACGGCACCCAGGCCTTCATCTCCGTCCCCATCATGCTGCGCGCCGGCGTCTGGGGCTTCCTTGGCCTCGACGATTGCCGGCACGAGCGGCAATGGAGCGAGCTGGAGATCGACGTGCTGAAGACCGCGGCGGCGCTGATCGCCGGCGCCATCGAACGCGCCGACGCCGACAAGGAGCTGCGCCGCAGCCGGGAGCGCTACGCGCTCGCCGCGCGCGGCGCGAATGACGGGCTGTGGGACTGGGACCTGGTGGAGCGGCGCTCCTATCTGTCGCCGCGGCTCTATGAGATTCTCGGCATGCCGGAGGGCAGCCTGGACGGCCCGAACGGCGTGGTGGCGGCCTGCTGCCTGCCGGCGGATGCGATGCAGTGGGAGCAGTATCTGCATCGCTGCATTTCGGAGGGGCGGCGCAAGTTCGAGTTCGAGGCGCGCCTGGCCAATGCCCGCGCGCGCCAGCGCTGGGTAGTGATCCGGGGACTGATCATCTATGAAGGCGCCCACGCGACGCGCCTGGTCGGATCACTGCGCGAGATTACCGACCGCAAGCAGATCGAGACCGATCTGCGCGCCAGCGAAGCGCGTGTGCGCGCCATCCTCGACACCGCCTTCGACGCGATTGTCTCCATCGACATCGAAGGCAGGATCGTCGAGTTCAATGAGGCCGCGACCCGCATCTTCGGCTACAACCGCCAGGCCGCCATCGGCAAGACGCTGGCCGATCTGATCGTGCCGCCGATCTATCGCGGCGCCCACGTCGCGGGGATGCGACGCTATCTAGAAACCGGCAGGTCCAGCGTCCTCAATCGCCTCATCGAGGTGGAGGCCCTGCGCGCCGACGGCACCCACATCCCCGTTGAAATCTCGATCGTCGAGGTGCTACTGCCCGAGGGCCGCCTGTTCACCGCCATGATGCGCGACATTTCGGAGCGCAAGCGGATCGAGGCGCAACTCGGCCTGGCGGAGCGGCAGCGCGCCCAGCTTGCCCGCCACTTCTCGCCCAACATGGTCGAGGAGCTGATGCAGGCCGGCAAAGGCTTTGGCGCTCCGCGCAACCAGCCGGTGGCGGTTCTGTTCGCCGATCTCTACGACTACACGGAAATGACTGCTTCCATGACCGGGGCGCAGATCATCGCCCTGTTGCGCGAATTCCACGCCATTGTCGAGGACGCGGTCTTCAACCACAGCGGCACGCTGGACATGTATACAGGCGATGGATTGATGGCGACCTTCGGCACACCCAATCCCGGCCCGATGGATGCCACCAGCGCGATTGCCGCGACCCGGCAGTTGTTGCGCGAACTGAACCGCTGGAATGACGCGCGCGCCGCCAAGGGTGAAAGCCGCATCCGCATCGGCGTCGGCCTGCATTTCGGCCTCGCCACCCTGGGCGATGTCGGTACCGAGCAGCGCCTGGAGCTGACGGTGGTCGGCGACACCGTCAACATCGCCAGCCGCATCGAGAAGCTGACCCGCCAGGTCGGCACCGCGGTGGTGGCGAGCGACGAGCTGATCCAGCGCGCCGTCGCCGAAGCTGGACGCGAAGCCGTCGAGGGCTTCCGCGACCTCGGCGAGCACCAGGTGCGCGGCCGCCAGACCCCGATCCGCATATGGGGCCTCAGCGCGGATTCGCAGTTGTTCTAGTAATCCGGCCGCAGCCCCAACGGCGCTTTCGACAGCAACTCGTATCCCGTCTCGGTGACCAGGATCTGCTGCTCCAGCTTCACGCATTCCTTGCCGCCGACCTTGCCGATCAGCGCCTCGATGCACACGGTCATGCCGGCCTCGAACGCGCCGTCGAAGCCCCAGCGCTCGAAATCCTCGCGATAGGCGGTGAAGGGATATTCGTCGCATAGGCCGACGCCGTGCATGATGCAGGAATAGCGCCGATCGACGAACTCCGGCGCCAGGCGGAAGCTCTTCTCGGCGAACTCGCGGAAACCCAGGCCGGCTTTCACCAGGCCGAGATTGTGATGCAGATTGTCGAGCGCGGTCTGATAGAGCAGGTGCTGCTCGTCCGTCGGCTTGCGCTCGCCCGCCACCCAGGCGCGGCTGATATCGGCGCAATAGCCGTTGGGGCCGATGAGGTCCGTGTCGAAGGCGACGATGTCGCCAGGCTGGATCACCCGGTCGGAGCATTCCTGGAACCAGGGATTGGTGCGCTCGCCCGAGGCCAGCAGGCGGCACTCGATCCATTCGCCGCCTTTGGCGATGTTGGTGGCGTGCAGGTGCGCCCACAGCTCGTTCTCGGTCATGCCGGGCTTCAGCGCGCGCCACATGGCCTCGATCCCCGCCTCGCAGGCGGCGATGGCCTCCTTCATCGCGACGATCTCGTCCGCGTTCTTGAGGACGCGGGCCCATTCCATCAGCTCCTCGCCATCGGTGATGACGACGCCCTCGCGCTCCAGCGCATGGGTGGCGATGGGGTCCAGCTTGTCGACCGCCAGGCGCTTGTTCCCGCCGCCGTGGCGGCGCACCAATTCGGCCACTTCGCGCGACCAACCGTCGATCTGCTCGACCTGCCGGGCGCCGTTGCTGAAATAGGTATGCGCTGTTGCCGTTCGGGTTTCGTCGATGAGCTCGTAGCCCTGGCTCAGGTGCCGGGCACAGCCATAGTCGAACAGGACTACCGGCCCATCGGTCGCCACATAGACGAACCGGCATTTATTGTGCAGCGCCCAAACCTGCATGTTGGCGACGTCGGTCGCGTAGCGGATGTTGGGCGGGTCAAACAAAAGCGCCCCGCCATAGTCGCGGCGCCGCAATTCCCGGCGCACCCGTTCCAGGCGGTAGCGGCGCAAGGCTCCGCGGTCGACCCGGCTGCTGTGATAGGCTGTCATGTCGGCAATCTCCCCCGTCCCGAAACTAGCCGCCGCCAACCTCTCCTGGCTCATGAGAAAACCGCAAGATCGCGGTTTCGACCCGGGATTGCGCGAATCCGACCAGGTTGCGCCGCGCGCGGCCGCATTTGTCGCTGACGATTAAACCCGTGTCGTCATTGACGCCTTACAAGCCCTTCAATATCGTGACAATATTCAACCAAAGCACCGCGCGGCACCGTATCGCGCGGTCGTGATCTTCGCCGGAATACGGCGCTACGCGGGCGTGCAATGCCTGCCCAATCGCCGATCCCGACGATCTTGCCAACCTAACAGGGAGGGTACCCAGATGCGATTTGGTTCCGGCGGGAAAGACCGCCAACACCCGGCTATTCCGGGCCTCGTCGAGGCCTTGGAGAAGCACCGGGTCGACCGGCGCGAGTTCCTGCGCACGGTGACGTTGCTCGGCATGGCCGCGCCGGTTGCCTACGGCATCGCCGGCAAGGTGCTGGGCGATTCAGTGATCGGCGAAGCCCGCGCGCAGACGCCCAAGAAGGGCGGCGTGCTGCGCATCGGTCTGCGCATTCCCGCGCTCGACAATCCGCACACCTTCTCGTGGGTGTATGATTCGAACGTCGTGCGCCAGGCGAACGACTACCTGACCCGCACGCAGAATGACGGCATCACCGTGCCGATGCTGCTGGAGAAGTGGGAACCGACCGAAGATCTCAAGAGCTGGACCCTGACCCTGCGCAAGGGCGTCAAATGGTCCAACGGCGAAGAGCTGGTGACTGACCATGTGTTGTGGAACATCAAGCGCTGGGTCGATCCGAACGTCGGCTCGTCGGTGCTCGGCCTGCTTTCCGGCTTCATGTTGAAGGACGTCGATACCGGCCAGAAGAACGAGGATGGCTCGGCCAAGATGACGACCGAGCTGTGGGACGCCAACGCCATCGAGAAGGTGGACGACTACACCTTCAAGCTGAACGGCCAGGCCTCCATGCTCGCCATGCCGGAAAACCTGTTCCACTATCCGGCCCTGATCCTGCATCCGAAGGACGAGGGCAAGTGGGGCGTCGGCGCGCTCGGCACCGGCGCCTATGAGCCGGCGGAGATCGAGGTCGGCAAGAAGGCCGTCATGAAGCGCCGGAGCACGCCCTATTGGCGCGATGGCGGCCATATCGACGAGATCCACTTCATCGATCTCGGCGACGATCCGGCGACCAAGCTGGCGGCGCTCGCCTCCAAGCAGGTCGACGGCCTCTATGACGCCGACATCAAGATCTATGACGGCGTGCAGAAGCTGCCGAACATCGAGATCCACAAGATCACCACGGCGCAGACCGCCGTGGCGCGCACCCACTGCAACGAGAAGCCGTTCGACGACCCGCGCGTCCGCAAGGCCATGCGCCTAGCGGTCGACGTGGCGGCGGTGTCCAAGATCGCCTATCGCGACCTCGGCACCCCGGCGCAGCATCACCATGTCGCGCCGGTCCATCCGGAGTTCGTCGACATGCCGATGGGCCGCGATCTGGAACAGGCAAAGAAGCTGCTGGCCGATGCCGGCCATCCGGATGGCATCGATGTCGAGCTGCATTGCAAGAAGGACCCGGATTGGGAGCCGACGGCTTGCCAGGCCATGGTCCAGCAATGGGCGGATGCCGGCATCCGCGTGAAGCTGAACGTCCTGCCCTCCGCCCAGTTCTGGGACGTGTGGACCAAGGTGCCGTTCGGCTTCACCGTGTGGACGCATCGTCCGCTCGGCATCATGGTCCTGGGGCTCGCCTATCGCACGGGCGTTCCCTGGAACGAGAGCAACTACGCCAACCCGAAGTTCGACGAACTGCTGACCAAGGCGGAAGGCATCGTCGATGTCGAGGAGCGCAAGAAGGTGATCGCGGAGATCGAGGCCCTGATGCAGGAAGACGGCCCGATCATCCAGCCGCTGTGGCGCCAGTCCTATCAGCCCTTCGACAAGAAGCTGAAAGGCTACAAGCCGCATCCGACCGAGTACTATTTCTGCGAAGACATGTGGATCGAGGCGTAAGCCTCCTTCCGCTGAAACGCGAACGGCGGCCCGCAAGGGCC
>DASZQC010000232.1:0-11219 GCA_035549815.1 Dongiaceae bacterium | reverse complement strand
GCGGCGGAGACGGCGCGGCTGGCGATCCTGGACACCATCGGCTGCACCCTGGCGGGCAGCCGCACCGACGTCACCCGCACGGTGCTCAAGACGCTGCGCGCGGCGCGCGGCGGTGAACTCGGCGGGCGCGCAAGCCTGTTTGGCCATGCCGAGGGCGCCGATGCATTGGACGCGGCGCTGGTCAATGGCACGGCGGCGCACGCGCTCGACTTCGACGATTGCAGCAACACCATCGGCGGCCATCCTTCCGCCCCCATCGTGCCCGCCTTGTGGGCGCTGGGCGAAACGCGCGGCGTTAGTGGCCGGCAGATCCTCACCGCCTACGCTGTCGGCGTGGAAGTTGAAACCAAGCTCGGCCGCGCCGTGAACTTTCACCACTACGAGAAGGGCTGGCATCCGACGGCGACGCTCGGCACCTTCGGCGCTGCCGCCGCCTGCGCAAAATTGCTGGGCCTCGACGCGGAACGCGCGGGCAATGCGCTGGCGCTCGCCACCTCCATGGCCTCCGGCATCAAGGCCAATTTCGGCACCATGGCCAAACCGTACCATATCGGCCACTGCGCCCGGAACGGCTTGCTGGCGGCACTGCTGGCGTCGGAAGGCATGACGGCGAACGAAGAGGCGCTGGAGCATCCGCAAGGTTTCTTCGCCGTCTATAACGGCGCCGGCACGTTCGACGCCACGCGCATTGTCGACACTTGGGCGAAGCCGCTCGACCTGATTGAGCCGGGCATCGCCTTCAAGCGCCATCCCTGCTGCGCGAGCACGCATCCGGCGATCGACGCGCTGCTGGTGTTGAGGGCGAGGCATGGCTTGACGCCGAAAAATGTCGCCAAGATCGAATCCTGGACGCATCCGCGGCGCCTGCGTCATACCAACCGGCCCAACCCGACAACCGGCCTCGACGGCAAGTTCAGCGTGCAATATGTGCTGGCCCGCGCGCTGGCACAGGGCGAGGTCGGCATTCGCGACTTCTCCGATGCCGCGGTGCGTGATCCGCAGATCCGACAGGTCATGAACCGCATCCAGGCCGCCCCGCATCCCGAGGCGCGCATGGATACGAACGAGCATTTCTTCGCCCTGGTGCGGGTCACCATGCAGTCGGGCGAGGTGTTCGAACATTTCGTCGATCGGCCGATGGGGCGCGACCGCGCCCACCCGCTGCCCGACGGTGCGCTGGAGGCGAAATTCCTGGATTGCGCGCGCGAGGTGCAGGGCGAGGCCAGCGCCCGCGCGCTGCTCGCCGCCCTCCTGGATCTTGAATCGGTTGCCGATGTGCGCGGCCTCGCCGCGCTGATGAAGGCCGGCTTGCTGCCCGATGACGCGGCCCAGCCGGCGCGCGCGTCTGCGTAGGAACAGGAAGGACCATGAACACCCAGGAGCTCCGCGATTTCGGCCCGGACGTGATCGTCGTGGGCGCCGGCAATGCCGCTTTGTGCGCTGCCATTTCGGCGCATGAGAAAGGCGCCCGCGTCCTCATTCTCGAGGCGGCTCCGTTCGAGGAGCGCGGCGGTAATTCGCATTTCACCGGTGGCGCCTTCCGCTTCGCCTATCGCGGCGTCGAGGATTTGAAGCAGGTCTGCCCGACCATGACGGATGCCGAGCTGGAGAACGTCGATTTCGGCTCCTATGACGAGGGCAGCTTTCTCGACGACATGTACGAGCTGACCGAGTATCGCACCGATCCGGAGCTGTGCGAGGTCCTGGTGCGCAGCAGCCTGGAGACGGCGAAATGGGTCTCGCGCCAGGGTGTGAAGTTGCAACCCGGCCTCGGCCGCCAGGCCTACAAGGTCGACGGCAAGTTCAAGTTCTGGGGCGGCCTCGCGCTGCATATCTGGGGCGGCGGGCCGGAACTCCTGAAGGCGCTCTACGAGAATGCCGCCAAGCGCGGCATTCCCATCGCCTATGAAACGCCGGCCACCGCCCTTCTGAAAGAGGATGGCGCGGTCGTCGGCGTGGTCGCTCAGCACCGGGGCCGCACGGTGGAGATTCGCAGCCGCGCCGTCATCCTGGCCTGCGGCAGCTTCGAATCGAATCCGGAGATGCGCGCCCGCTATCTCGGCCCCGGCTGGGACATGGCGAAAGTGCGCGGCACGCGCTTCAACATGGGCGCCGGGCTGAACATGGCGCTGGCCGCCGGAGCGCAGCCCTACGGCAACTGGTCCGGCTGCCATTGCGTCGCCTGGGACGTGAACGCGCCGCCGCATGGCGACCTTGCCATCGGCGACCAGTTCCAGAAGCACAATTATCCCTTCGGCATCATCGTCAATGCGCGGGGCGAGCGCTATGTCGACGAAGGCGTCAACTTCCACAGCCACACCTATGCCAAATACGGCGGCGAGATCCTGAAGCAGCCGGGCATGTTCGCCTGGCAGGTGTTCGATGCGAAGGTCAGTCACCTGCTGCGCAGCGAGTATCGCATCCGCCGCGTGACCAAGGCGGAGGCGGATACGCTGGAAGGCCTGGCCGACAAACTGGACGGTGTCGATCGCGAAGGCTTCCTGAAGACGGTGCGCGACTTCAACGCTGCGTGCCGCACCGACATTCCGTTCAATCCGAATGTGCTGGATGGCCGCCGCACCGAAGGGCTGAAGCTCAACAAGTCGAACTGGGCCAATCCGCTCGATACGCCGCCGTTCCATGCCTATCACGTCACCGCGGGCATCACTTTCGCGTTCGGCGGATTGAAAGTCGGCAGCAATGCCGCCGTCGAAAGCCTGTATGGCGGCGCGCTGCCCGGCCTCTATGCCGCCGGCGAAATGGTCGGCGGCCTGTTCTTCCACAATTACGCCAGCGGCACCGGGCTGATGTCCGGTGCGACTTTCGGCCGTCTCGCTGGCGAAAGTGCCGCCGCCTTCGCGCAGGAGGGCCGGCGTGCCAGCGCTTGAGTCATGGCCGATCGCCTTGGCCCGACAGCCTTTGGTTCAATTGACGACAACACAAGAAGTCGCAGAGGAGGAAACTACATGCTTCGTTTGATCAAGAATGCCGGCGCCATGGTGGCGGCGGCGATTTTGGCGGGAGCCGTCGGGGCCGCGCCCGCGGCAGCCGAGGTCGACTTTTCCGGCCAGCGCATCACCCTGATCATCCCGTACCAGGAAGGCAGCGGATCGACCATCCATGGTCGCCTGTATGCCATGGCGCTGGAAAAGACCCTGCCGGGCAATCCCACCATCATCATCCAGAACATCGATGGCGGCGGCTCGGTGCGCGGCATCAACCAGTTCCATCAGGACGCCAAGCCGGACGGCCTGACCATCGCGGCGATCGCGACCGGCACCTTCTTCCAGTACATCCTGAAGGACAAGGCGGTGGCCTATCCGCTGCCGGAATTCCACCCGTTCCTGACCTCTCCCTTCGGCCTGCTCGCTTATGCGCGCACCGATTTGGGCCTGGGCAAGGACCCGATCGAGAATGTGAAGCACCTCATCGCCAACCCGCCGGTCTATGGCGGTTCCGGCCCGACCTCGTCTGACCTTCCGGCGCTGCTGAGCTTCGATCTGCTGGGCATCAAGCAGAAGGGCGTCTACGGCCTCAGCAACGCGGAGTCGCGCGCCGGCTTCGAGCGCGGCGAATTCGGCCTGAAATACGACAACGCGGCGTCGTGGGCCGAAGAGGTGAAGGTGCTGGTGGATGAAGGCACGGCGACCGTGCTGTTCACCTTCGGCCTGGAGCAGCCGGACGGCAAGATCGTGCGCGATCCGATGCTGCCGGACGTGCCGACCTTCCTGGAAGTGTATGAAGCCGTGCACGGCAAGCCGCTGACCGGCATCGAGTACGACGTGTGGAAGGCGCTGTTCAATGTCCGCGTCATGGGCTCCAAGATGCTGGTCCTGCCCAAGGGCACGCCGCAGGAGATCGTCGACGTCTACACCAAGGCGACGGACGAGGCGCTCAAGGGTGACATCCTGAACAGCGAGCAGGCCAAGCTGGTGCTGAGCGTCTATCCGCAAAGCACGGGTGCGGCGTCGCAGGCCGTGTTCGACAAGGGCCTCGGCATGACCGAGGAGCAGCAGGCCTGGCTGCGCAATTGGCTGAAGGAAGTTCACGGCGTCGAAGTCGCGAACTAAGGCACAGAATGGCCGGCCCGCGCGATCGCGGGCCGGCCTATCCTTTTGCTCCGCAGCAAGTACTGGCGTGACCCGCGGCCCTCCGTTTAATTGCCTGGCCGCGCGTCATTAGGTTCGGTTTGGGAATCTCGATTATGGACTTTTCGGTCCTCGGATATGCAGGTCCCGCCCTGGTGCAATTGTTGACCGGGCCGCATCTGCTGTTTCTGCTGGCGGGCGTCGGCATGGGCATGGTGGTCGGCATCCTGCCGGGAATCGGCGGCCTGTCCGGCATGGCGATGATCCTGCCCTTCATCTTCGGCATGGATCCGGCCATGGCGCTGGCCATGATGATCGGCCTCACCTCGGTGACCGCGACTTCCGACACCTTCAGCTCCGTCCTGATCGGCGTGCCAGGTGGCGCCGGCACCGCGGCGACGGTACTCGATGGCTTCCCGATGGCGCAGCGCGGCGAGGGCGCGCGGGCCTTGAGCGCGGCCTTTGCCGCCTCGCTGGTCGGCGGCCTGTTCGGCGCGTTGGTCTTGACCTTTGCCTTCGTCGCCGCACGGCCGATCCTGCTCGCCATCGGTTTCGGCGAGCAATTGATGCTGGTGATCCTGTCGCTGACCCTGGTCGGCATGTTGACCGGCCGCAACGTGGTGAAGGGGCTCGCCTCCTGCGCCCTTGGCCTGCTCATCGGCACCATCGGTTCGTCGCAGGCGACCGCTGAATACCGCTTCACCCTCGACACGCTCTATCTGACGGACGGCATTCCGCTGGTCATCGTGGCGCTGGGCGCTTTCGCTCTGCCGGAGATCATCGATGTGCTGCGCCAGCATTACGCCATCGCGCAGAAGGATCTGGTCGGCCATGGCTGGATCGCCGGCATCCGCGATGTGATCAAGAATTTCGGCCTCGTGCTGCGCTGTTCCGCGCTGGGCTCTCTGACCGGCATCCTGCCTGGCCTTGGCGGCGGCGTGGTGGGGTGGATCTCCTACGGCCATACGGTGCAGACCTCGCGCGACCGCAGCCAGTTCGGCAAGGGCGATGTGCGCGGCGTGATCGGCCCGGAATCCGCCAACAATGCGAAAGACGGCGCCGATTTGATCCCGACCCTGTTCTTCGGCATTCCCGCCTCGGGCACCATGGCGCTGCTGCTCGGCGGCCTTGTTGTCATCGGCATCACGCCGGGTCGCACCATGGTGACCCAGCATGTCGACCTGATCTATCTGATCATCTGGTCGCTGGCGATTTCCAACGTGCTCGCCACCATCATCAGCATGGCGCTGGCCCGGCCGATCGCCACGCTGACGGCGATCCGCTTCACGCTCATCGCGCCCTTCATCGTGGTGATGATCTTCCTCTCCGCCTACCAGTCGAAGGTGGATTGGGGCGACCTCGTCACGCTGATGGTGGTCGGGATCGTCGGCATCTATATGAAGCGCTTCGGCTGGTCGCGCGCCGCCTTGTTGATCGGCCTGGTCCTGTCGCAGCGGCTGGAGGCCTCGCTCTATCGCACGGTGCAGATCTATGGCTTCGACATCTTCCTGCGGCCGATCGCGCTGATCATCCTGGCCCTGGCGGCCTTGTCGATCTGGTTCGCCATCCGCACCAAGGCCCGCACCTCCGCGGAGGACAGATCGATCTCCGAGGCGTCGCGGCGCATCATCTGGCCGCAGGTGATCTTCGTGCTGGCGCTGCTGGCCTTCGTCGCCGCGGTCGCCATCGACGCCAGCCAGTTGAAGTTCCTGGCGGCGGTGTTCCCGCTCACGGTCTCGGCGATCGCCGGGCTGCTGCTGCTCATCACGTTGGTGCGGATGCTGCGCCGCAGTCATGCGCCGGGGCTGCTGTTCGACGCGGATTCCGAGCTGGCGGCCGAAGGCAATGGCGCCAAATCGACGCTCTATTGCGTCGGCCTGATGCTGGGCCTGCCGGCGTTGACGGCAATCGTCGGATTTTTCCTGGGCGCGCCGCTCTATGTCTTCCTGTTCCTGAAGCGGATCGCCGCGGCATCCTGGTGGGCCAGCCTGCTCGCCACCGCCGGCCTGGTGGTGTTCCTGATGGTCATGAACGAATGGCTGCAGGCGCGATATGCCGCCGGCCTGTTGCAGATGCTGTTCACCTTGCCGTACCCCTTCGGGTCCTGATGACGCTGTTCCTGTCCAACGAGGATATCGCGCCGCTGCTCGACGCCGCGGAAGTGGTGGATGCGCTGGACCATGCCTATCGCGCCCATGCGCTGGGGGAGAGCGTCTGCGCCCCGCGCCTGGATTTCCAGGGGCCGACCAATGCGCGCGAGGAGACCTATCAGCTCGGTGTTGCGATCGGCGTCGGCGCGCGCTACGGCGCGATCCGCATCAAGTCGGACATGGTCTATCGCCATTTGGTGAACGGCCTGCCGCGCAAGGAGAAATATTGCGTCGAGCGGGGCAGCTATCTGGGCCTCATCCTGCTGTTCAGCGCGAAGAACGGTGATCTGGTCGCCATCCTGCAAGACGGCCTGATCCAGCGCATGCGGGTCGGCGCGGATTCCGGGCTCGGCGTCCGCTACATGGCGCGCAAGGACGCGGCGGTGCTCGGCATCCTGGGCGCCGGCGGCATGGCGCGCACGCACCTGGCCTGCATCGGCAGCGTGCGCAAGCTGCGCGAGGTGCGCATCTACAGCCCGACGCCGGAGAGCCGCGAGCAATTTGCGGCCGAGGCGCGCACGCAGGGTATCGACGCGCTGGCGGTCAACCGGCCGGAAGTGGTGTTCGCCGGCGCCGATCTGGTGGCTGCCTGCACCAACGCCATCGGTCCCGTCGTGCATGGCCAGTTCCTGGAGCCCGGACAGCATGTCACCGCGATCGGCGGCACGCTGGACGCGGCGGCGAGCGCCAAGGTCGATCGCGGCCTGCGGTTCGGCCTGGCGAACGGGCCGACGGAGATTCCGGGCTGGCACGTCGAAGAGGAGTGCTTGAGCTTCTTCGCCGGCGGCGCCAAGGCGACGGCCGGCGGCGTGCGGCGCTGGGCCGACATCCCGCCGGAACGGCATCTGTCCTTCGCCGATCTGCTGCGCGATCCGAAGAAGGGCCGCACCAGCGACACGCAGATCACCTTTTCCGAACGCGGCAATATCCACGGCGTGCAGTTCGCCGCGGTGGCCGGCCTGATCTATGAGAAGGCCCTTGCCGCGAAGGCCGGCACCGGGTTCAAGCCGGGCATGTTCCTGGAATCCATCCGCAACTGACGGCGAGGCGCGATGACCAAGAGCAGTGTGCGATCCTTGCTCCGCGAGCAAGAGATCATCGTCTCGCCCGGCGTCTATGACTGCTACAGCGCGCGGCTGGCCGAGCAGGCGGGGTTCTCTCTGGTCTCCAGCACTGGCGCCGGCCTGGTCAATGCGCGCTTCGGCTTGCCGGATGTCGGCATCTTCTCCCTGCGCGACAATCTCGACGCCTGCCGGGCCATCGCCGCTGCCATTGACGTGCCGATCTCGGCGGACGCGGAGACCGGCTACGGCAATGCCGCCACGGTCCACTACGTGGTACGCGATTTCGAGGCCGCCGGGGTCAGCGCCATCAGCATCGAGGACCAGGTCAGCCCGAAGCGCTGCGGCCACGTCGCCGGCAAGGAGGTGGTGCCGGCCATCGAGATGATCGCCAAGATCCGCGCTGCCGTCGATGCGCGGCGCAATCCCGATTTCATGATCGTCGCCCGCACCGATGCGCTGGCCAGCGAAGGCCTGGACGGCACCTTGGAGCGCATTCGCGCCTATGAGGCGGCCGGCGCCGACGCCATCTTTCCTGATGCCGTGCGCAACGAGACGGAAATCGCCGCCATCGTGAAAGCGGTCTCGATCCCCGTGCGCATCAATATGGGCTTCGGCCTGCGCACCCGCAGCACCACGCCGCTGATGTCGGTGCCGGCCCTGCGCAATCTCGGCGTGCGCTGGGTCAGCCTGGCGCGGCTGCTGCCGGCCGCCGCGATCCGTGGTATGCAGCTGGCGCTGCAGGCGATGCGCGAGGCGATGCTGGAGGAGAATGTGACCGAACGGCCGGACCTCGTCGCCACGCTGGCGGAGATTCAGGAGCTCATGGACTACAAGCAATTCTTCGACATCGAGCGGCGCTTTCTCTCCGCCGATCAACTGACCCGCAAATACGGCAGGGAGTAGGGCGCGTCATGAATTCAGTCCCCAAGATCGCCAATCCGGCGGCGCCGATCCTGGCCGGCTTTGCCGCCGGCCTGCGCCATGACAACATTCCCGTCGCGGTGATCGAGCGGGCGCGGCAATGCCTGGTCGATGCCGTCGCCTGCTCCATGTTCGGCATGAGTTTGCCCTGGTCGCAAATTCTCCTGGCCCAGACGAGTCTGGATGCGAAGGCGGGGTTCCTGCCGATTGCGCCGGCGCAGAGCAAGACCGCAGTGCGCGAGGCGGCCTTGGCCTGGGGTGCGCAGGCTCATGCCTTCGAGCTCGACAGCCTGGTGCAGCCGAGCGTCGGCGTGCATCCGGGCGCCACCGTGGCCTTGCCGGCGCTGGCCGTGGCGCAGGCGCGGCACGCCTCCGGCCGCGATTTGCTGACCGCCATCGTCGCGGGTTTCGAGGTGATGTATCGCATCGCCGCGGCCACCCTGCACACGCCGGAAAAGCGCGGCTTCCACGCGCCCGGTATTGTCGGCCCGTTCGGTGCGGCCATCGCCAGCGGCCTGCTGATGGGCCTTTCCGCCGAACGGCTGACGCATGCGCTTGGCATTGCCGGCTCGCTCGGCGGCGGCCTGCTGGCTTTCAGCAAGGCCGGGCAAGGCGGCATGGTGAAGCGCCTGCATATGGGCCGTGCGGCCGAGGCCGGCGTGCTGGCGGCGCAACTCGCCGCCGGCGGCTATGAAGGGCCGGAGACGGTCATCGATGGCGCTTACGGGATGCTCGACGCCTATTGCAACGAGCGCGACGTGGCCCGCCTCACGGCCGAGATCGGCACGAAATGGCACACCGAATCTCTGGCGCTGAAAAGCTTCGCCTGCCATGTCACCGCGCACGCGCCGGTACACATGTTGATCGCGCTCATGCGCCAGCACAAATTCGCCGGCGCCGACATCGCGGCACTGACCTTGCGCGTCTCGGACAAGGTGCTGTCGCATCACACCTCACGCACGCCGACCGACATCATGCAGGTGCAGTACAGCGTGCCCTATACGGTGGCGCTTGCCGCCTATCGCGATCCGACCAATCCGGCCAACTTCTCCGCCGATGCGATCGCCGACCCGGATATCCGGCGTCTCGCGGAACTCATCGTGCTGGAGCCCGCGGCGAAGAGCGCCGGCAAGAAGGCCGGGACCGGTATCGTCATCGCGCTGCGCGACGGACGGCGCTTCGAGGATGCGGCGGAGAGCTTCCCCGGCTGCCAGGACAAGCCGTTTTCCGCGCAACAGCTACGAGAGAAGTTCTCGGCCTTGGCCCGCGCGAACGGTGTCGATGCAGCCCGGCTGTTCGACGCACTGAACGACATTGATCGCGTCACCGACGTGGGTTCACTCTGGACCGCCTGAACTTGCTGGCGACACATTGATTTGCTTCAGCCGGGGCGGCCATCCGCGCGAGGTCGGCTGAGGATCGGCAGATAGACGATGGCGAAGAACAGGAACGCCAGGCTCCACAGGGTGCCGGAGCCGATCAGGCTCGCCGTCCGCAACGTGTCGTCGGACGCCAGCGAAAACAACACGCGCAACAGCGCCGCCGCGTTCACCAGCCAATAGGCCGCCACGGTCCAGGGCGCGGGGCTGATCGAGCGGCCGGTATGGCCGAGCGCCACGCGCGACATCATGCCGATGATCATGCTGCCGATGGCGCCGAGGGTCAGGGCATGGATGCCGGCATCCGACGGGATGATATCGGTCAGCTCCGCCACGCCGCGCAGGACGAGGCCGACCGCCAGCCAGCCATACCCCACATGCAGGATCCACAGGATGGGGTGACGCAACGTCGCCAGACTGCCCCAGCCGCGCATGCGCAGCGCGTTGATGAAGCCGGCGGCCAGGGCGATCGAACCGGTAATGGTCGGATTGTCGGTCGCGATCTCGGCGATTGCCAGCGCGGCGACACTCAACAACGCCAGGACGCTTGCCTTCGGGCAGGGATTGACCTTCGCGGCGGGCAGCGCGTTCTTGGTGAAGGAGGGGATCACGCGCCCGCCCAGCACCGCGATCATCAGCAGAACGAGGTCGATCGCAACGCGCAACGCTCGCGACGGGTCCCAGTCGACCACGCCCATGGCGCCGAGGTGAACCGAAAGATCGAGCAGCGCCAGGATGAGAAGCAGGATCGGAAACACGATGTTGCGCCGGTTACCCGTGGCGAGCAGCGGAACGGCCAGCACGGTCGCCAGGGCCGGCAGGAAGGCAACGTCGAGGAGGATGACCGCCCAGGCGGGCAGGCCCGGGGCGACAAGTGCCAACCGCCCCGCGATCCACAGGCTCGCCAGCGCGCCAAGGCCAAGGCCGCTTGCCGTACGCCGGCCCGTCCAATTGGTCACCGCGGTCAGCAGAAATCCGGCGATCACCGCGACGGCAAAACCGAACACCATTTCGTGGCCGTGCCAAAGGGGCGGTGGCAGATAGGAGACCGGCTCGACCAGGCCTTCATAGATCAGCAGCCACAGGGGAACCGCGGCGGCGGCGAAAAGGGCGGCCAACAGGAAGAACGGCCGGAACCCCAAGGCGAGGATCGGCCACCGGCCGTGCGTGCGCTGCGGTTCGGCCAGTTGGATGAAGCTCATTCAGATGGCAGCGGCATGCCGCTGCTCCTCTGGCTGGAGATAGGCGTCGAAGATGGCTGCTACCGTCCGCGCCAGGGGCCAATAGGTTTCATGGACGGAAACCGCCGCGCCCTCGATCCGAACAATGCCGTCGCGCTCCAGCTCGGCCAAGCGGGCCAACTCGCCTTCGAAGTATTGCGGGCTGAGGCCGTATTTGGCGGCGACGGCCTCCAGGTCGACACGGAAATCGCACATGACGCGCTCGATCACGTCGCGGCGAAGCCGGTCCTCGGCGGTGACGCGGCGTCCGCGCTGGAGGGCGAAGGCGCCGGCGGCGATCCTGCGGCGATACTCGCTGACCTGCGTGGTGTTCTGGACATAAGCCTGCGGGA
Organism: Dongiaceae bacterium; assembly: GCA_035549815.1. Classification (GTDB taxonomy): domain Bacteria; phylum Pseudomonadota; class Alphaproteobacteria; order Dongiales; family Dongiaceae; genus Dongia_A. The sequence continues at coordinate 44 of DASZQC010000232.1, read as the reverse complement.
GGGCGCCGACCGCCGACGCGCCGAAGCCGAGCAGGGTGGTGCTT
>DASZQC010000231.1:0-26709 GCA_035549815.1 Dongiaceae bacterium | reverse complement strand
GGCATCCTCGATGTCCGTCGCCAGCACCTCGAGGTCATAGATCTCCGCCGCCAGCGACGACGCGATGGCCGCCGCGCTCTTGTCGTCGCCCTGCGCCAGCTCCGAGGCGGAGCCCGCGGTATCGGGCCGCACGATGGCTTTGAGGCCATGCTTGCGGATGAAGTTGCGGCACTGCGACAGCGCCTGCACGTGGCTTGAGACGGTCTTCAAGCCTTCGATCTTCGCGCCCTTGTGGCCGATCAGGCAGTGATTCACCCGCTGGAAATGCTCGCCAACGATATGCAGGCCGGATTCCGGCATCAGATGATGGATGTCGGCGACACGGCCCGCCAGCGAGTTCTCGATCGGGATCATCGCCAGCTTCGCCTGGCCCTGGCGCACCGCCGCGAACGCATCCTCGAAGCTGGGCGACGGCAAGGTCGCCATCTGCGGGAACGCCGCGCGACAGGCAAGGTCGGAATAGGCGCCGGGCAGGCCCTGGAAGGCGATGGTCTGATCGGGATGGCTGGGCACGATGGAATGTCCGGTTTATCGGGCTTTCTGCCCCAAGATGGCGCGCGCGCGCTCAAGTTCGGCGGGAGTATCGACACCGAGCGGTACCGTGTCAACGAGCGCCACGTCGATGCGCATGTTGTCTTCCAGCGCGCGCAACTGTTCCAGCCGCTCGCGCTTTTCCAGGATGCCCGGCGGCAGGCTGACGAAGCGCTTCAGCGCGGCGCGGCGATACGCATACATCCCGACATGATGATAATGCGGCCCCTCGTTCGCCGGCGCTGTCGCGCGGGTGAAATAGAGCGCGCGGGCAACGCGCTTGCCGTGCGCCGGATCGAACGCCGCCACCGCCTTCACCACGTTGGGATCGGTGCGTTCCGCATCGCGGGTGATCTCCACCGCCAGGGTGGCAATGTCGACGGTCGGCTCGGCCAGGGGATCGAGCACGCGGCGGATCATCGCCGGGTCCATGGTCGGCAAATCGCCCTGCAGATTCACGATGGCGTCGTGCTTGCCGGCGGGGTCGACCTTGCGCAGGGCCTCGAAGATGCGGTCGGAGCCGGAGGGATGCCCCGGGTCGGTCAGCACCGCGGTGCCGCCGGCCTTGGTCACCGCCTCGACGATCTCGGCTTCCGCCGCGGCGACGCAGACCGGGCCGATCGCCGCCTCCATCGCCCGGCGCCAGACCTGGACGATCATCGGCTGGCCGCAGATGTCCGCCAGCGGCTTGCCCGGCAGGCGGACGGACTTCATCCGCGCGGGGATGAGCACGATGGGGGAAGTCGGGCGGGACATCGGACCTCGAGGGACCTCAGGCTGCGGTGGATCGGCCGGCTTTTTTGGCAGGCGCGGGGAACGCTGGCGACCCCGACTCGACGGCGCGACATTATGCCGCTTTATGGACCTTGGCAAAACTCGGCAACAAACGGGAATAGCAGGGAAAATCAGGCCCGCGACCGGCCGTTCCCCGCTCCCAGGCCATATTGGACAGCGCCGCGCAAAGACGTTAGATTTCCGCGCGAATTTGCCGTGTCTGGTCCGTCGCCATCGGGGAGAAATTCGCTTGCGGAAAGGGGGTAACCTTCCGCCTGCGTACGGGGCGATGTCCGAGTAAAGGGTTGGGTGATGTCGTCATTGGAAGGCAACAAGATCGCCGCCGCGGTTCTGGTCGGCGGAATGATCACTCTCACGGTCGGGATCGCGACCGATTTCATCTATCGGCCGCATCATGGCGCCCAGGCGGCGCATGAGGGCGGCGCCGCTCCGGCCACGCCCGCGAAGCCGGCGCCGGTCGAGCCGGTGCTGGGCCTCATCGCCAATGCCAGTGTCGAGAACGGCCAGAAGGTCGCCGCCAAGTGCCAGTCGTGCCACGACTTCACCGCCGCCAACGCCAATAAAGTCGGCCCCGGCCTCTATGGCGTGATCGGCCGCCAGTCCGGCACGCATGAAGGCTTCAACTATTCGGACGCGATGAAGGCGCACGGCAAGCCGTGGACCTATGCCGACATCAATCACCTGATCACCAATCCGAAGGCCTATATCCCGGGCACCAAGATGACCTTCCCCGGCCTGCCCAAGGCGCAGGACCGTGCCGACCTGCTGGCCTGGCTGCGCAACCAGGCCGCCAGTCCGGCGCCGCTGCCGACGCCGGAAGAGATCGCCGCCGAGGACGCCGCCTTCAAGCAGGAGCAGGAAGCCGCAGCAGCGCCCGCGGAGGCCGCGCCGGCCGAAGCAGCACCCGCGGAGGCCGCCCCCGCAGGAAGTGCTGCCGCGCCCGCCGAGGGCGCCGCAGCCGCACCGGCGGAGGGCGCCAGCGCCGTAGCCCTGATCGCCACCGCCGATCCCGCCGCGGGCCAGAAGGTCTCCGCCAAGTGCAAGGCCTGTCACGACTTCGCCAAGGACGGCAAGAACAAGGTCGGCCCGCATCTGTGGGGCATCGTCGGCGGCACCCATGCGCACGTGGCCGACTACCCCTATTCCGACGTGATGAAGGGCATGGCCGGCAAGCCGTGGACCTACGAAGATTTCGACAAGTTCCTGGAGAACCCGAAGGCCTACGCGCCCGGCACCAAGATGAGCTTCCCCGGCCTGAAAAAGCCGGAGGAGCGCGCCGCCATGATCCGCTGGCTGCGCGACCAGGCCGATACGCCGGCGCCGCTGCCGCAGTAACTGCGGCAGCTCCGCTTGGCCCAGGTTTCCGACTCGTTCATTGATCTGGCCAACCGGCTGGCCGATGCCAGCCGGCCGATCTTGCGCTCCTACTACCGGCGCAAGCTCGACGTCGACATCAAGTCCGACGCCTCGCCGGTCACCCAGGCCGATCGCGAGGCGGAAGCCGCCATCCGCAAGCTGATCGCCGCCGCCTTTCCCGATCACGGCATCTTCGGCGAGGAGTTCGGCAAGGAGCGCGCCGACGCCGAATATGTCTGGGTGCTCGATCCCCTGGACGGCACGCGCGCCTTTGTCACCGGCCGGCCGACCTTTGGCACCCTGGTGGCGCTGACCCGCGACGGCGCGCCGGTCCTGGGCGTCATCGACATGCCGGTCCTGGGCGACCGCTGGGTCGGCGCGGTCGGCCGCCCCACCACGCTGAACGGCGACAAGGTCGAGGCGCGGGCCTGCGCGGACCTGTCCCAGGCCTATCTCTCCGCCTCCATCCCGCTGATGTTCGACACGCAGGAGAAGCAGGCCAAGTTCGACGCGGTGTCGGCCAAGGCCCGCTCCACCACTTTCGGCGGCGATTGCTACCAGTACGGCATGGTGGCGACCGGATTTCTCGATCTTGTGATCGAGTGCAGCCTGGTCGAATACGACTATCTCTGCCTGTCTCCGATCCTGGCGGGGGCCGGCGGCCAGATCACCGACTGGCAGGGAAACCCGCTCAAAATGGGCTCCGGCGACCGGGTCGTCGCCAGCGGCGACCGCCGCGCCCACGATCAGGCCCTGCGCATCCTGAACGGCTAGAGCCGGTCAAGCTCCGGATTTCCGCCTTTTTTGCAGCGCCACATCTGAACTAGACTGGTTTCAGGTGTTAATGAAGGTCGGAGGATACCGATCCATGGCTTTGCGTCCCTGGTTCAAGCTTGCCCTGCTCGCCGCTCTCGCCGTCGCTCCCGCCCTGCCCGCGCAGGCGCAGGAGGGGGTCAAGCTGCATGCGCTGACGCTGTTGGACGCGCCGAAATACGGACCGGACTTCAAGCACCTCGACTATGTGAACCCGGACGCGCCGAAGGGCGGCACGCTCAATCAGGGCGCCACCGGCACCTTCGACAGCTTCAATCCGTTCATCGTCAAAGGCGATCCGGCGGGGCTCGGCGGGCTTTATGACACGCTGACCACCTCTCCCGAGGACGACCAGCTAACCGAATATGGCCTGCTGGCGGAGAGCATGGAAGTCGCCGAGGACAAGTCCTGGATCATCTTCAACCTGCGGCCCCAGGCGCGCTGGCATGACGGCGCCCCGATCACCGCTGATGACGTCGTCTTCACCTTCAACACGCTGATCGAGAAAGGCAACCCGCAGTACCGCTACTACTACCAGGATGTCGAGAAGGTCGAGAAGCTCGGCGACCATCGCGTGAAGTTCCAGTTCAAGGTGGCTGGCAATCGCGAATTGCCGGTGATCATGGGGCAGCTTGCGGTCCTGCCGAAGCATTGGTGGGCGACACGCAAGTTCGAGGACGTGCTGCTGGAGCCGCCGCTCGGCAGCGGCCCCTACAAGCTCGGTAAGTTCGATATGGGGCGCTCTTACACGATGGAGCGCGTGCCGGATTACTGGGGCAAGGACTTGCCGATCAATATCGGTACTAACAATTACGACCAGACGCGCGTCACCTTTTCCCAGGACCCGGAAATCCAGATGGAGGCGTTCAAGGCGGGAAACATCGACATCCGCCCCAACGAGAATTCCGCGCGCCGCTGGGTCACCCAGTACGATTTCCCGGCGGTGAAAGACGGCCGTGTGATCAAGGAGAAGATCCATCACGACAATCCGGTCGGCATCCAGGGTTTCGTCTTCAACATCCGCAAGCCGCTGTTCGCCGACCGGAAGGTCCGGGAAGCGTTGATCTACGCCTTCGATTTCGAGTGGCTGAACAAAAACCTCGCCTATGGCGAATATGTGCGCACCCGGTCCTATTTCCAGAACTCGGAGATGGAGGCAAAGGGGCTGCCTTCGCCGGAGGAGCTGGAGATCCTCACTCCGCTCAAGGATCAGATCCCGCCCGAGGTCTTCACCACTGAGTACAACCCTCCGAGCACCGACGGCTCCGGCAATGTGCGCGACAATCTGGCCAAGGCCTCGGCACTCCTGGATGAAGCCGGCTGGAAAGTCGAGGACGGCAAGCGGGTCAAGGACGGCAAGGTCTTCCGATTCGAAATTATCGACGACGATCCGGGCGGCGAGCGGACGATTCTGCCCTTCGTGCAGAACCTGCAGAAGCTGGGAATCGACGCAACGGTGCGCCTGATCGATTCCTCGCAACAGCAGGCACGTCTCGAGAATTTCGACTTCGATATGACGGTGAAGATCTGGGGTGTCTCTCCCTCGCCGGGCAACGAGCAACGGGAATATTGGGGCTCGCATGCGGCAAACACGCCCGGCAGCGACAATCTGATCGGCATCAGCAATCCCGCGATCGATAAGATCATCGAGCAGATCATTCTGGCGCCGACCCGACATGATCTGATCGTCCGCTGCACGGCGTTGGACCGTGTGTTGCAATGGAACTACTACTTGGTGCCGATGTTCAACATCGCCGCCTTCCGGGTCGCGTACTGGAACAAGTTCGGGATGCCGGACAAGCGGCCGGATCCGCTCTACAGCTACGGAAGCTCGTCCTGGTGGATCGATCCGGAGAAGGAAGCGGCTCTGGCAAGCTGGAAACAGGCCCATCAATCCACGACGCCCGCGCCGACAACCGAGGCTCCGGCCGCCGCACCCACCCCGGCGCCAACCGATACCCAGTCCACGGCGACGGCACCGGCGGCCGCATCCGCCGAGGCCACGCCGGCGGCGCCCGCGGACCGTGGCCGATCGCCCTTCATCTATCTCGGCATCGGGCTGGTCGCGGTGATCGTGGCCTATGTCATCGGCCGGCGCAAAAGCAAGTCTTCGTAACGCCGTGGATCTGTAGACCTTCATGCTTGCCTACATCGCGCGACGGCTGCTGCTGATCATCCCCACCCTGTTCGGCATCATGGTGCTGAACTTCGTGATCGTGCAGTTCGCGCCCGGCGGTCCGGTCGAGCAGACCCTCGCGGAGCTAAAGGGAACCCTGGTTTCCGCAGCGGCGCCCATCGTCGGCAATCAAGCCGATGTGCGGAGCGCCCCATCGGGTGAGACGGGCGGCAGCGCCTATGTCGGCGCGCGCGGCCTGGACCCGGGAATCATCAAGGACATCGAGCGCATGTACGGCTTCGACAAGCCGGCGCACGAACGCTTCTGGATGATGATGAAGGACTACGCCACCTTCAATTTCGGCGAGAGCTTTTTCAAGGGCAGGCCCGTCGTCGATCTGGTGCTGGACAAGATGCCGGTGTCGATCTCGCTCGGGCTATGGACGACGCTGATTGTCTATCTGGTCTGCATTCCCTTAGGGATAGCCAAGGCGGTGCGTGACGGCAGCAAGTTCGATGTCTGGACCAGCATCGTCATCATCGTGACCAGCGCCATTCCAGGTTACCTGTTCGCCGTGCTGCTGATCGTGCTGTTTGCCGGCGGCAGCTTCCTGCAATGGTTCCCGTTGCAGCACCTGACCTCCCCCAATTGGGATGTCATGACGTGGCCGGACAAGATCGTGGATTATTTCTGGCATCTTGCCTTGCCGCTGACCGCCTTGGTGATCGGCTCCTTCGCCAGCCTGACGCTACTCACCAAGAACTCGTTCCTGGACCAGATCAACCAGCAATATGTCACCACGGCCCGCGCGAAGGGCTTGACCGAGCGCCGCGTGCTCTATGGCCATGTCTTCCGTAACGCCATGCTGATTGTCATCGCCGGCTTTCCGGGCGCCTTCATCGGCATCCTGTTCACCGGTTCGGTGCTGATCGAGATCATCTTCGGTCTCGATGGCCTGGGCTATCTCGGCTATGAGGCGGTCAAGACGCGGGACTACCCGATCATGTTCGGAACGCTCTACGTCTTCACCTTGATCGGCCTGATCACGCAGATCATCAGCGACCTGATGTACACGATCGTCGATCCACGCATCGATTTCGAGGCGCGGGCATGACCGATATCGCCGCGACCACATCGTCTCCCGTAAAGTTGCGCCTGTTCGGTGTCCGTGTCCGGCCGCTGACCGTGCGGCGCTGGCAGGCGTTCAAGGCCAACCGGCGCGGCTATATTTCGGCCATCATCTTCCTGGTGCTCTTCGTCGTCAGCTTGTTTGCGGAGTTCATTGCCAACGACCGGCCGATCCTTGTCTCATATGATGGCGGGCTCTACATGCCGGTGCTCAAGGACTATCCTGAGACGACGTTCGGCGGCACGTTCGCGACGACAGCCGACTTCACAGATCCCTATGTCCAAAAACTGATCGATGACAAAGGCTGGGCCATCTGGCCGATCATTCCCTACAGCTATCAGACGCCGGTGCGGAACCTGCCGCACGCAGCGCCCAGCCCGCCTGACGGTCTTAATTGGCTGGGCACCGACGACAATGCGCGGGATGTCACGGCGCGGGTGATCTATGGATTTCGCATCTCCGTTCTGTTCGGCCTGGTCCTGACCATTACCAGCACGATCATCGGTGTCCTCGCCGGCGCGGTGCAGGGATTCTACGGCGGCTGGGTCGATCTGCTGTTCCAGCGCTTCCTGGAGATCTGGGGCGGGATGCCGTTCTTCTATGTGCTGCTCATCATGGCGAGCGTCATCGTGCCCGGCTTCTGGACCCTGCTCATCATCATGCTTCTGGTGAGCTGGACCTGGCCGACGGGCGTGGTGCGCGCCGAGTTCCTGCGGGCCCGCAATTTCGAGTATGTGCGCGCCGCCAAGGCGATGGGCATGGGCGACTGGCGCATCATGACCAAGCACATCCTGCCCAACGCCCTGGTCGCCACGCTCACCTTCCTCCCCTTCACCCTTAGCGGTTCCGTGACCACGCTGACCGCGCTGGACTTCCTGGGGCTCGGCCTGCCGCCAGGCTCGCCCTCGCTGGGTGAGCTGTTGCAGCAGGGCAAGGAAAATCTACAGGCGCCATGGCTCGCCACGACCGGCTTCTTCGTCACCGGCGGGATGCTGACCTTGCTGGTTTTCACCGGCGAAGCGATCCGCGATGCGTTCGATCCGCGGAAGACCATCGCATGAGCGGTCCCGACGCCCCAGTTCAGACCGGCGCGCCGCTGCTCAAGGTCGAGAACCTGTCCGTCGCCTTTCGCGGGCGGGTGGTGGTGGACAATGTCAATTTCACCATCGAGCGCGGCGAGACCCAGGCGCTGGTCGGCGAATCCGGCTCCGGCAAGTCGGTCACCGCCCTGTCGATCCTGAAGCTGCTGCCCTATCCGGCGGCGAGCCACCCGTCCGGGCGCATCCTGTTCCGCGGCGAAGATTTGCTGACGGCGCCGCCGGAGCGCCTGCGCCAGGTGCGCGGCGGCAACGTCTCCATGATCTTCCAGGAGCCGATGACCAGCCTCAATCCGGTCCATCGGATCGAGCGGCAATTGATCGAAACCCTGACGCTGCATCGCGGCCTGTCGCGCAACGCGGCGCGCAAGGAGGCGCTGGAGCTTTTACGCATGGTGCAGATCCGCGATGCGGAGAAGCGCCTGTCGGCCTTCCCGCACGAGCTTTCCGGCGGCCAGCGCCAGCGCGTGATGATTGCCATGGCCTTGGCCAACAAGCCGGACCTGCTGATTGCCGACGAGCCGACCACGGCGGTCGATGTCACCATCCAGGCGCAGATCCTGAAATTGCTGCGCGAACTGCAGGAGCAGACCGGCATGGCGATCCTGCTGATCAGCCATGACCTTGTCCTGGTACGCAAGATGGCGCGCGAGGTCGCGGTGATGCAGCACGGCAAGATCGTCGAGCAGACGACGACAGGCGATCTGTTCCTGGCGCCGCAGCATCCTTACACCAAGCAGCTCCTGGCGGCGCAGCCGCGCGCCAAGACGAACGGCGCCGCCTTCGGCGACGAACTGATCTCGGCCAAGGACTTGAAAGTCTGGTTCCCGATCAAGAAGGGCATCCTGCGCCGCGTCGTCGACCATGTGAAAGCCGTCGACGGTGTCTCGGTCGATATCCGCAGCGGCGAGACCATCGGCATCGTCGGCGAATCCGGCTCCGGCAAGACCAGCCTGGCGCTGGGCCTGATGCGCCTGGTCGAGTCCGAAGGTCCGATCGTGTTCATGGGTCGTCACATCGAAAATCTCAAACGCAGCGATCTGCGGCCGATCCGGCGCGAGATGCAGATCGTGTTCCAGGACCCGTACGGATCGTTGTCGCCGCGCCTGTCGGTGGGCGAGATCATCGCCGAGGGTCTCGACGTCCACGGCCTGATGACGGACGAGGATGAGCGCGACGCGGCGGTGGTGGCGGCGCTGAAGGAAGTCGGCCTGGACCCGGAGACGCGGCACCGCTATCCGCACGAATTCTCCGGCGGCCAGCGCCAGCGCATCGCCATTGCTCGCGCCTTGATCCTGAAGCCGAAGCTGATCCTGCTGGACGAACCGACCTCGGCCCTCGACATGTCGGTGCAGGCGCAGATCGTGGACCTGCTGCGTGACCTGCAGCAGAAGCACGGCTTCACCTACCTCTTCATCAGCCACGATCTGCGGGTGATCCGCGCCATGAGCGACCGGGTCATCGTCATGCGCAACGGCAAGGTGGTGGAGACCGGCACGGCGCAGCAGATCTTCGAAGCGCCGCGGGAGGATTACACCAAGGCGCTGCTCGACGCCGCCTTGCGCCTGGAAGTCACCCACCTGGACGCCATCCGGCAATGAAACCCAGATTGTTGTTTCTCGGCCCCGACAAATATGCCGGTCCCTGGGGCGATGCCTTCGCCGATCTGGCGCCGGAGATCGCGTTCGAGGTCTATCGGCCCGGCCAGTCCTTCTCCGGCATTCCCTATTGCCTGACCTGGAAGGCGCCACTCGGCCTGTGGCCGCAGATGACGGACCTCAAGGTCGTGTTCAGCCTGGCCGCCGGCGTCGACCGGCTGCTCGCCGATCCGAGCTTTCCGCGCGATTTGCCGCTGGTGCGCATGGTGGAGCCGGAACTGACCCGCGGCATGGTCGAATATGTGCTGTGGCAATGCCTCTATCACCACCGCCGGGTCTGGGAGCTGGAAGCGGCGCAAAGCTGCAGCGCCTGGCGCCCGCACACCTATCCGGCGCCCTGGGACCGCAGCATCGGCATCATGGGCCTCGGCGAACTGGGCGCCGCGTCCGCCGCGAAGCTGGTCGAGTTCGGCTTCAAGGTGCGCGGCTGGAGCCGTTCGCCGAAATCTCTGCCGCAGGTGGAGAGCTTCAGCGGGCGCGATCAGCTCCCCGCGTTCCTGGGCAAGGTCGAGATTCTGGTCTGCCTGCTGCCGCTGACGCCGGACACGCGCGGCATCCTGAACGCGGAATTGTTCGGGCACCTGCCGCGCGGGGCCAGCCTGATCAATGCCGCGCGCGGCGGGCATCTCGTCGAATCCGATCTGCTGGCGGCGATGAAGTCCGGCCAGATCAATGCCGCGACCCTCGACGTGTTCGAGACCGAGCCGCTGCCGGAAGATCATCCCTTCTGGACCACTGATCGCCTCTACATCACACCGCACAACGCCAGCGACACCGACCCGCGCTCGGCATCGTGGCGCATCGCCAAGCAGATCGCGCGGTTTGAGGCCGGCGAAGGGCTGGAGGACGTGGTGGATCGAGAACGGGGGTATTGAATCCCTCCCCCGAGCCGGGGGAGGGAGGTTCGTTTAGCGCCGCCGCCTTGTCCGCTGCCGGATCTTGCGCGGCGCGGCTTTCGGCGCGATCACCGCGCGGCCGCCCTTCTTCGGGCGCGACCAGCTTTCGACAAAGGCATAGAGCGCACGCAGGCACAGGGCCTCGCCGCCTTCCGGACGGCCGGGCCGTTCCCGCGGGTTCCAGGCGTAAGTGTCGATATGCGCCCAGCGCACGCCCGGATCGATGAATTCCTGCAGATAGAGCGCTGCGGTGATGGCGCCGGCGAAGCCGCCGTCAGAGACGTTGTTGATGTCCGCCACCTTGCTGTCCAGCATGCGGCGATAGCCCTTGTGCAACGGCAGGCGCCAGAACGGATCGTCCTCCGCACGGCCATGGCGCAGCAGCGCCTCGGCAATGTCCTCGTCATTGCAGAACAAAGCCGGCAGCTCCGGCCCCAGCGCCACGCGCGCGGCGCCCGTCAGGGTCGCGGCATCGACGATCAAATCCGGGCCGTCCTTGTGTGCCTCCGCCAGCGCGTCGCACAGGATCAAGCGGCCTTCGGCATCGGTGTTGCCGACCTCGACGCTGATGCCCTTGCGGGTGCGGATCACGTCCCACGGGCGGAAGGCATTGCCGGAGACGGCATTGTCCACCGCCGGGATCAGCAGCCGCAGGCGGATCTTCAGGCCTGCCGCCATGACGGCCTGCGCCAGCGCCAGCATGAGCGCCGCGCCACCCATGTCTTTTTTCATCATCAGCATGCCGGAGGACGGCTTCAGGTCGAGCCCGCCGCTGTCGAAGCACACGCCCTTGCCCACCAGCACCAGGCGCGGTCCGCTGCTGCCCCAGCTCAGATCGATCAGCCGCGGCGGGCGGTTGGAGGCGCGCCCGACCGTGTGGATCGTCGCATAATTCTTCTTCAGCAAATCATCGCCGGCGATGACGGAGAACTTGGCCTTGAACTTGCGCGCCACCGCCTTTGCCGCGTCGGCCAGCTCGGCAGGCCCCATATCCTCGGCCGGCGTATTGATGAGATCGCGCGCCAGCGAGATCGCCGCCACCATGCGCTCCACCGACTCGCGATCGACTTCCGCCGGCCACACCAGCTTCGCCAGTTCTTCCGGCTTGTCCGCCGGTTTCTTGTAGCGGCGGAAGCGATAGCCGCCCAATGCCCAGGCAAAGGCGCCGGCTTGGGCGTCGCTCGGGCTGGCAGTATCGGCGATGCGATAGGCGCCCTTGGGCAGGAATCCCGGCAGGCCCGCCATCGACCAGCGATCGGTGCCTTCCTCGAGCCCGACCAGCACGCGCGACAGGCCGCCCGATTCGTCCGGCACCAGGCAGACGCTGCCGGGCTTCGCGGTGAAGCCGCTGGCCCGCGCCCATTGCGCGGTCGCGGCCGGCTGCCGCTTCAGCCAATCCTCCAGGCGGGCGGCGCGTAACGGGACGATCTCGACAGCGTTGGCGGCGCGGTCGACAAGGTGGTCAAGCAAGACGAATCTCCCCGGACTCTGAATCGTTCAAATCTGGCCGGCACAGCCGGAATCGGCGCGGATTGTAGCGATGCTTTGGCCGGCTTCCTAGGGCGGGCGGAGCGCCCTATGTTAGGCGCCAGATCGCGGAAGGCAGGCATATGAGCGACCTCACCATCGTCATCGGCAACAAGAACTATTCCTCCTGGTCCATGCGCCCCTGGCTGGCGCTGAAAAAGACCGGGCGGCCGTTCCGCGAGGAGAACATCCTGCTGCGCCAGGCCGAGACCAAGGGCCGCATCCTGAGCCATTCCGGCGCCGGCAAGGTCCCGGTGCTGAAGCATGGCGCCATCACGGTGTGGGAGAGCCTGGCGATCTGCGAATATCTGGCCGACACCTTTCCCGACGCGGGATTGTGGCCCACCGACCGGGCCGCGCGCGCCCACGCTCGCAGCGCCAGCAGCGAGATGCATGCCGGCTTCGCCCGGCTGCGCGAAAACATGCCGATGGACGTGACCCATGACCGGCGCCGCGAATCGCGCGCCGGCCTGGTCCGGGACGAGATCGACCGCATCGCCGAGCTCTGGAGCGAGGCGCGGCGCCATTTCGGCAAGAAGGCGAAAGGCGAATTCCTCTATGGCGCCTTCACCGCCGCCGACGCCATGTTCGCTCCCGTCGTCAGCCGCTTCCGCACTTATGGCGTGATGCTGGACGAGATCTGCACCCGCTACATGAACGCCGTGCTGGAATGGCCCGGCTTCAAGGAATGGGAGGCCGGCGCGCTGGCCGAGACGGCGGTGATCGAATTCGACGTGTTCAACCGGCCGCGGTGAGCGATGTGAGCGTCGACAGCGTCAGCGACGAAACCTACCTGTCGCCGTTCCTGTTCAAGATGGCGCGCAGCGCGCCGTTCCTGTTCATGGCCATCCTGTTGTTCGGCGCGCTGGCCTGGCGGCCGACCACCGCGCCCATCGAGCTGGAGACGCTCGCTTCCGCCTGGCACATGTTCCTGCAGGATTCGCTCATTCCCTTGCGCAACGGCGTCGCCGCGCCGGAAATCCCGCCGCTGCTGCATTGGCTGATCGTCGGCGGCTGGCAGGTTTTCGGGGTCAATGAATGGTGGCCGCGCCTGGTGCCGGCGCTCGCTTCGCTGGTCACCGTGCTGCTGATCGGCCGCACCGCGCTCGCCTTGTGGCCGCACCGGGCGGAGACGCCGATCTTCGCCCGCCTGCTGCTGACCGGGGTCGGCGCCTTCGCCATCGCCATGACCATGGTTGAGCCGCAGACCCTGGCGCAGCCTTTCATCCTGGGCAGCTTCCACGCCATCGGCATGATCTGGATGGCGCGCAGCAACCCGGTCACAGGCTGGGCGGCGAAGCTGGGACGCCTGTTGCGCAGCCTGCTGCTGTGGATCGTGAGCGGCCTGTTCGCCGCGCTGGCGGCCTTTGCCGGCGGCTGGTCCTGGGTGCTGGTGCCGGTGCTGTGCGCCATCGGCACCGCCTTGCTGGACCCGCCGGTTAGCGGCCGGCGCGTCCTGGCGCCGTGGATCGTCGGCGGCATATCGGCCTCCGTCATCGCCGCGGCGCCGATCTATCTGTGGCTGCAGCAGGCCGGCGTCGAGCCTTTGTTGCTCGCCTTCGGCAATGGCTGGATGGACCCGGCGACCGAAGCCGTGCGCGGGCAGAGCTGGACCATCCTGCTGCTGCCGGCCGTTTTGTTTCCCTGGATTTGCTGGAAGACGCTGTGGCGGGCGCTCAGCCGTCACTTGCGCGAGCGGCTGGGTACCGGGTTCCGACTGTGCCTGGCCTTCCTCGGCGCCGTCGTCATCGGCGGCCTGGCGTCGGGCTGGCAGTTGATCGGCTTGCTGCCGATCGTCTGCCCCCTGTCCCTGCTCGGCGCCCGATTGCTCGCCACCCAGGCGATCAAGCCCAAGGATTTCCACGCCGTCGTACCCGGCTTCCTGGCCTTGTTCGTGGGCTTGATCTTCTTCCTGATGAACATCGTGCCGACCGCGCATCTCGACGCGGTCTGGCGCCAGGTGTTCGACGCGCCGCTGCCGATCTGGCTGGGCGGCATCGGGCTGCTGTCCGGCCTGTCGCTGCTGGTGGTTGGCTACGTGCTGGCGCAATTGTCGCCCAGCCATCAATTGTCGCGCACCCTGCAGGTGGCGATCCTGCCGGTGCTGATGATGTCGTCGCTCAATCTGGAGTTCCACGGCAATCTGCGGCCGTTCTTCGACCTGACCCCGGTCGCCGGCCGGCTCAAGACCCTGCAGGAGGCCGGCCTGCCGATCGGCGTCTATGGCCGCTATCGCGGCGAGTTCGATTTCGCCGGCCGCCTGGAACAGGCGCCCACGACGCTCGCCACCCGGGCGGAGGCGGCGCGCTGGGCCGCCGCGCATCCCGGCGGCGCCATCGTCACCTATTTCGATGGCTCGCCGCTGCGCCTGCCGGACCTGCCGATGTTTCGCGGGGTGGCGCGCGACCGCTGGGTGGCCATCTGGCCCTCCAGCGCGGTAAAGGCCGCGGATTCACCGGTCCTGAACAGCCAATTTTAGGCGATTTCCGGCCGCAGACAGCGACTCGGCAAACTGTTAATATGTGCGCCGTATAGAGGTTGCGGCGCGATAAGCCCGCGCCATGGCGAGGGGGCCAAATGACGTCCTATACGATGGGCTACACCAATGTGCGGGGCAAGGAACGGCGCAAGGATCGCCGGCTGCCGCTGCCCATCTTCACCGTGCGGCTGGACGGACAAGTCTACCACACCATGAACTGGTCCCTGGGCGGGCTGCTGGTCGAGGCCTATACCGGCGAGCGCCAGGAAGGCGACGCGGTCGAGATCGACATCAAGGCCAAGGACACCACCGCCGATTTCCGCATGCACATCGCCGCCAAGGTGATCCGCGTGATCCCGGGCGAGACCCTGTCCCTGCAGTTCGAAGCGATGAGCCCGGCGCTGTACGAATTCTTCGAGCGCTGTTTCGCCGCCCGCTTCAAGCGCTGAGCCCGCGGAGCATCGGTTGCGCCTGTTCGACAATATCGACGCCGCCCCGCTGGACTGGGCGGCGCTGCTGCTTTTCGTGCTGGCGATCTTCGCCTATGGTCGTTTCGCCGATCGCGCCGGCAAGGGCATCCTGAACGATCACATGCGCAAGGTGCGGCGGCGCTGGATGCTGCGCTACCTGGAGCGCGACGACCGGGTGCTGGATGCGATCTTCACCGGCCACTCGATGAACTCGATCTCGCTGTTCTCGTCCGCCACGCTGCTGATCGTCGTGGCGCTGCTGGGCCTGCTCGGCAATTCCGATCTCGCCTACCGCCTGGCGACGCAAAGCACCTTCATCACCACGACCACAGGTGCTTTGTTCCAGGTGAAGCTGATGGGCATCATCTGCGTGTTCATCTATGGCTTCTACCGCTTCACCTGGGCGCTGCTGCAATACAATTACCTGCTGGCGCTGACCTCGTCGGCGCCATTGACCGGCGATCTGACGCCGGAGACCGCCAAGGCGATGGCGGACAAATTGTCGGTGGTCCTGAACGCCGCCGTCACCAGCTTCCACAGCGGCTTCCGCACGTATTATTACGCGCTGGCGCTGGTCGGCTGGTTCTTCCATCCGCTGGTCTTCATGGCGGCGATCGTGTTCGTCACCTTCATCCTGGTCTATCGCCAGATCCATTCGCCGGCGGCCGGCGCCATCGCCGCCTACGCGACGATGCTGGAGCAGGACGACAAGATCGTAAAGAGCCGCTAAGCGTTCAGCGCGGCGAGCTTGCGGGCGCGGAACTGCAGGAACCAGCAAGCCAATCCCGTCAGCATGCGATTGAGCCGGCCGGTGGGGTTGAGGCCGCTCGCCTTCAGCGCCATAGCGATGCCGCGCTCCACATGGTGGCGGCGATAGACCGCATAGGCCCGCCTTGCATAGGCGTTGCTGAAACGCTGCCGGTCATAGGTTTCGGTCGGATGGTTGGCGGTGAAATAGGCATAGGCCAGTTCGTCGTCCTCGGATTCCTTCAGCCGCGACAGCGTGATCCGCAGCCGGCCCCAGGCATTCAGCCCCTCGCGCTCGAGGTAGCGGCGCAGGTGCGTATAGAACAGCTTGTAGTGCCGGAACTCGTCGGCGGCGATGTTGCGGCAGATCTCGCGCAGCACCGGCTCGTCCGTCGCCTCGGTCAGCGCGGTGTAGTACGAGGAGGTGCCGGTTTCCACGATGCAGCGCGCCACCAGCTCGCCGGCGCGCGAGCCGCGGATCGAGGCGGTGACGTCGAGCGGAATCTGGTAGCCGTCGGTGAAGCGCTTGAAGGCGTCTTCGAAATCGAAATCCGGATCCGCCAGCTTGGCCCAGTTGGCCAGCGCCTGGCCGTGCTGGACCTCTTCGCCCGCCCAATCCTCGGCGGCGGCGCGGAACTCGGCATCGTCGCCGAACACCCGGCCCAGATAGGTGGCGTAGTCGCCCCCGTTGAACTCCACCAGGGCGGCAGCCTTCACCAGCTTGACCACTTCCGGATCGACCTTGCTGCGATCGAACTGGGACCAGGGAATTTGATCGAGCGTCCAGTGCGTCATGGCATCGGCGGTTGCAGCGATTGGCGGGAACCGGTGTCGATCCCCGGCAAACTCCCCCGAATTAACGTTTCGGGCCGGAAATCGATCCGACTCAACTGATTCCCCACGGAACCAAGCAGGGCGACCGGGAGGTTAGGCGACGCACCGCAGCATGACAAGGCTTTGACAGGTTGGTGCTTTCCCACCACCCGTCTCATGGACCTCTAGTAGGTCGCGGCCTCGACGGCATGCAGGCGGGCCTCGGCGACGGCCAGCGTCTTGGCCGCCTCGGCCTTGGCGGCGTCGTCCTTCGAATCCTCGATATCTTCCCTGGCGTCCTGCACCGCCTGGGCGGCCTGTTCCCGGCTGATATCGGCCACCGGCGTGGCATGCTCGGCCAGCACGGTGCAGCTCTCCGGCGTCACTTCGGCAAAGCCGCCCTCGACGAAGATGCGATCGGCGGCGCGGCCGCCCTGGAACACGGTGATGACGCCCGGGCGGATGGTGGAGATCAGGCGGGAATGGCCGGGCAGCACGCCGAAATCGCCTTCCGCGCCGGGAATGACGACCGAGTCGACTTCCGCCGAGAGCAGCAGTCGCTCCGGCGAGACGAGCTCGAACTTCACCTGGTCCGCCATGATCCGTCCTACCTTCCCGCTTCGCAGCGCCCGACCCAGTCGCGGATCGACCGCCGATATCCTTCCGGCATGTTCAGCCCGCCGATGGCGTCGGGGCTGAACCGGCCCAATTCCTTATGTTCCTCGCTCAGCCGGAGTTCCCGATTGCCCAGCGGCAGGATGCCGAAGGTGACGATCAGGACCTCCTTGCCGGGCAGCACCGGGTAGCGCCAGCAATCCAGCAGGGGACCGACGATTGCCGTCAGGTCCAGCTCCTCCTGGATTTCCCGGGCGAGGCATCCGGCCGGCTCTTCGCCCGCTTCCAGCCGCCCGCCCGGCAACTCCCACTCGTCGCGCTCGTTCTTCAGGAGCACGACTTCGCCGCCCACCAGGCACACGCCCTTGACCGAGACCGGCCAGAGAGGCGGCGTCGCCACGTGGGCTGCGGCCTGGTTAGGCCGCCTCCGCCATCTTCTGCGCCTTGGCGATGGCTTCCTCGATCGTGCCCACCATGTAGAAGGCCGATTCCGGCAGGTCGTCGTAATCGCCGGCGACGATGCCCTTGAAGCCCTTGATGGTGTCTTCCAGCTTCACCAGCGCGCCCGGCGTGCCGGTGAAGACTTCGGCGACGTGGAACGGCTGCGACAGGAAGCGCTGGATCTTGCGCGCGCGGGCGACGACCAGCTTGTCCTCTTCCGAGAGCTCGTCCATGCCCAGAATGGCGATGATGTCCTGCAGCGACTTGTAGGTCTGCAGCACGCGCTGCACGTCGCGCGCCACCTTGTAGTGCTCCTCGCCGACGACGCGCGGGTCGAGGATGCGCGAGGTGGAGTCGAGCGGGTCCACCGCCGGGAAGATGCCGAGCTCGGCGATCTGCCGCGACAGCACGGTGGTCGCGTCCAAGTGCGAGAACGAGGTCGCCGGGGCCGGATCGGTCAAGTCGTCGGCGGGCACGTAGATGGCCTGCACCGAGGTGATCGAGCCCTTCTTCGTCGTGGTGATGCGCTCCTGCAGGGCGCCCATGTCGGTCGCCAGCGTCGGCTGGTAGCCCACGGCGGAGGGGATGCGGCCCAGCAGCGCCGACACTTCCGAGCCCGCCTGGGTGAAGCGGAAGATGTTGTCGATGAAGAACAGCACGTCCTGGCCTTCCTCGTCGCGGAAATACTCGGCCTGGGTCAGGCCGGTCAGCGCGACGCGGGCGCGGGCTCCCGGGGGCTCGTTCATCTGGCCGTACACCAGGGCGACCTTCGATTCGCCGTCGAGCTGGATGACCTTGGATTCCATCATTTCGTGATAGAGGTCGTTGCCTTCGCGGGTCCGCTCACCCACGCCGGCGAACACGGACACGCCGCCATGCGCCTTCGCGACGTTGTTGATCAGCTCCATGATGGTCACGGTCTTGCCGACGCCGGCGCCGCCGAACAGGCCGATCTTGCCGCCCTTCGGATACGGGGTGAGCAGATCGATGACCTTGATGCCGGTGACGAGGACCTGCGGCTCCGTCGACTGGTCGACGAATTCCGGGGCCGGGCGGTGGATCTGGTAGTTCTTGTCCGACGTCACCGGGCCGCGCTCATCGACCGGCTCGCCGATCACGTTGATGATGCGCCCCAGCACGGAGCGTCCGACCGGAACGGTGATGGCGCCGCCGGTGTCGGTCACTTCCAGGCCGCGGACCAGGCCGTCGGTCGAGTCCATGGCGATGGTGCGCACCGTGTTCTCGCCCAGGTGCTGCGCCACTTCGAGCACCAGCAGCTTGCCCTGGTTCTGGGTATGCAGCGCGTTCAGAATCGCCGGCAGGTCACCGTCGAACTGGACGTCGACAACGGCGCCCAGGACTTGGGTGATCTTGCCGACCAGGTTCTTGGCCATGGTTTTCTCCTCTAACTAACTTTCCCTCACAGCGCTTCGGCGCCCGAGATGATCTCGATCAGTTCCTTGGTGATGTAGGCCTGACGCGAGCGGTTGTAGGTGATGGTCAATCGATTGATCATGTCGCCGGCGTTGCGCGTGGCGTTATCCATCGCCGACATGCGCGCGCCCTGCTCGCTCGCCGCGTTCTCCATCAGCGCGCGATAGACCTGCATGCCGAGGTTGCGCGGCAACAGTTCCGCCAGGATCGCTTCCTCGTCCGGCTCGTATTCATAGAGCGCCATCTGCGCGTCGGCATTCTGGTTCGCCGCGTTTCCGGGGGCGAAGGGAATGAGCTGCTGCGCGGTGACGATCTGGGTCATCGCCGACTTGAACTTGTTGTAGATCAGGGTGCAGACGTCGAACTCGCCCGCCTCGAACATGTGGCGGATGCGGTCGGCGATCTTCTCCGCCGCCTCGTAGGTCAGCTTCGGCTTGCCCACGTCCTCGATGCTGCCGACGATGTCGTTGGCGAATTCGCGGCGCAACTGGTCACGGCCCTTGCGGCCCACGGTCAGGATCTTGACCGTCTTGCCCTCGTTCCTGAGGTCGCGGGCCATGCGGCGCGCCTGCCGCGTGATGGAGGAGTTGAAGCCGCCGCACAGGCCGCGGTCGGACGTCATCACCACCAGCAGGTGCGTCTGGTTCTTGCCCGAGCCGGCCAGCAGCGCCGGCGCGCTGTCCTTGCCCGCCACGCTCGCCGCCAGAGAGCCCAGCACCCGCTCCATGCGCTCGGCATAGGGGCGCGCGGCTTCCGCCTGCTCCTGCGCGCGACGCAGCTTCGCCGCCGCCACCATCTTCATGGCGGAGGTGATCTTCTGCGTGTTCTTCACGCTGTTGATGCGGACCTTCAGGTCCTTAAGGCTTGGCATGTCCCGCCTTTAATCCCACCATTAAATCCCGAGGGGGCCTTCAGATCAGGCGAACGACTTCACGAACGCAGTCAGGATGTTGTTCAGCTTGTCCTCGGTCGCCTTGCTGATCTCGCGCTCCTTGCGGATCGCATCCAGCACGTCGGCGTGCTTGGCGCGCACCTCGTTCAGGAACGCCGCCTCGAAGCGATTCACGTCGGTGACCGCGATGGTGTCGAGGAAGCCGCGCACGCCGGCGAAGATCGAGACCACCTGCTCCTCGACCGGCATCGGCTGGAACTGGCCCTGTTTCAAGAGCTCGGTCAGGCGCGAGCCGCGCGCCAGCAGCTTCTGCGTGGCGGCGTCGAGGTCGGAGGCGAACTGCGAGAAGGCCGCCATTTCGCGATACTGCGCGAGCTCGAGCTTGATGCGGCCGGCGACCTGCTTCATCGCCTTGATTTGCGCGGCGGAGCCGACACGGCTGACCGACAGGCCGACGTTGATGGCCGGGCGGATGCCGCGATAGAACAGGCCGGTTTCCAGGAAGATCTGGCCGTCGGTGATCGAGATCACGTTGGTCGGAATGTAGGCCGACACGTCGCCGGCCTGCGTCTCGATGACCGGCAGCGCGGTCAGCGAACCGGCGCCGTTGGCGTCGTTCATCTTCGCCGCGCGCTCCAGCAGGCGGGAGTGCAGGTAGAACACGTCGCCCGGATAGGCCTCGCGTCCCGGCGGACGGCGCAGCAGCAGCGACATCTGGCGGTAGGCGACGGCCTGCTTCGAGAGATCGTCGTAGAAGATGACGGCGTGCATGCCGTTGTCGCGGAAGAACTCGCCCATCGAGGCGCCGGTGTACGGTGCCAGGAACTGCAGCGGCGCCGGCTCCGAGGCGGTGGCGGCGACGACGATGGAATATTCCAGCGCGCCGGCGTCTTCCAGGATCTTCACGATCTGCGCGACGGTGGAGCGCTTCTGGCCGACCGCGACATAGACGCAGTACAGCTTCTTCGATTCGTCGCCCGTGGCGTTGACGGTCTTCTGGTTGATGATGGTGTCCAGGATGACGGCGGTCTTGCCGGTCTGGCGGTCGCCGATGATCAGCTCGCGCTGGCCGCGGCCGATCGGGATCAGCGCGTCGATCGCCTTCAGGCCGGTCTGCATCGGCTCGTGCACCGACTTGCGCGGGATGATGCCGGGGGCCTTCACTTCCACGCGCTGGCGCTTCACGTCGGTCAGCGGGCCCTTGCCGTCGATCGGGTTGCCGAGCGCGTCGACCACGCGGCCCAGCAGGCCCTTGCCCACCGGCACGTCGACGATGGCGCCGGTGCGCTTGACGGTGTCGCCTTCCTTGATCGAGCGGTCGTCGCCGAAGATCACCACGCCGACATTGTCGGTCTCGAGGTTCAGCGCCATGCCGCGGATGCCGCCGGGGAATTCCACCATCTCGCCGGCCTGCACCTTGTCCAGGCCATAGATGCGGGCCACGCCGTCACCCACCGACAGCACGGTTCCGATCTCGGTGACGTCGGCTTCGTTGCCGAAATTCTCGATCTGCTGCTTCAGAATGGCAGAGATCTCGGCGGCGCGGATTTCCATTATCCAATCCCTTTCATCGCGAGCTGCAGTTTCTGCAGCTTCGTTCTCACGGAGCTATCGATCATGCGGCTGCCGACGCGGACCACCAGTCCGCCCAGCAGGATCGGATCGATCTTCATATCGATCGACACCGGGCCGCCGACGACGCGCTTGATCGCGTCGCTGACGGCGGCCTTCTGCGCATCGGTCAGCGGATGGGCGGCGGTCACTTCCGCCGTCATCTCGCCGCGCTTGTCGGCCAGCAATTTGTGGAAAGCCTTGATGATCGCGGGCAGCGCGAACAGGCGGCGGTTGTTCGCCACCAGGCCGACAAAGCGGCGGGTCAGCTCGCCCAGGTTGGCGGCGCGGACCACGGCGTCGATCGCCTTGGCCTGCTCGGCGCGCTTCATCAGCGGGCTATAGATAAGGGTCCTGAGGTCTTCGCTCTCGGCGATCATGCGGCCGAGCGAGGCCAGATCGGCCGAAACCGCATCCAGCGCGTGCTTTTCATCCGCCAGTTCGAACAGCGCCACGCTGTAGCGCGTCGCCAGCCCGCCTTGCTCCGATGTCTGGGCCGCCATCCCGCCCCCATCCCTGTCTAACGCCGTCTTCGGCTTGAGCCGCCGTCGATCAGCTTGCCTTGTTTTGGAACCCGATCGGCCGCGCGGAAACCGCGGCCCGCATGAGCGTGGCGCCACCCGGCAGCCAGCACCTTAGCGGCCCTTCCCAGCCGTTCCCGGCCGTGAAAAGCGTGCGGTGTGTAACACAGACCTCCGGGGTGCGCAACATTACCCGGGCGGGGTGCGACACCGGGAGTCAAGACTCTGAAACGACTACATAAAACTGTAAGGATCGATATCGATTTCGAGGCCCAGATCGCGCCGGATTTTGACGCCGGAGAGCCAGGAGCGGAGCACCGGTTGCAGCGCGATATCGCGGCGTGCCTTGACCAGGAAACGGCGGCGATGGCGGCCCCGCAACTGGGCCAAAGGGGCCGGCGCCGGGCCCAGGACCTGCAGGCCCGGCTGGTGTGGGGCGGTCCGCGCCAGGATGGCGGCCAGCTCATCCACCTCCCGCGCCTCGCCGCCGGACAGGATGACCGCCGCCAGCCGGCCGAAGGGCGGCATGCCGGCGGCTTTCCGCTCCTCCGCCTCCAGGGCGTAGAACTGGTCGCGGTCGCCCGCCGCCAGGGCCCGCATCACCGCCCGGCTGGGGTCATAGGTCTGGATCAGCACCAGCCCCGGCAAATCGGCCCGCCCGGCACGGCCGGAGACCTGGTGCAGGAGCTGAAAGGTCCGCTCCGCCGCGCGGAGATCGCCGCCGGACAGGCCGAGGTCGGCATCCACCACGCCGACCAGGGTCAGGTTGGGGAAATGATGCCCCTTGGCGATGATCTGGGTGCCGATCACCAGATCGACCTCGCGCTCGGCGATCATGCGGAGCAGCTCCGCCGTCTTGGCCGGGCCGCTGGCCGTGTCGCTGGTCAGGATCATGCGCGAGGCTTCGGGGAACAGGGCCGCGGCCTCTTCCGCCACCCGCTCCACGCCGGGGCCGCAGGCCGCCATGCTGCCCTCCGCATTGCAGGCGGGACAGTGCTTGGGCAGCGGCGCCTCGAAGCCGCAATGATGGCATTGCAGGCGACCCAGATAGCGATGCTCCACCAGCCAGGCTGTGCAGTTCGGGCATTTCAGCCGGTGACCGCAGGCGCGGCACAGGGTCAGCGGCGCATAGCCGCGGCGATTGAGGAACAGTAAAGCCTGTTCCTTGCGCGCCAGAGTCTCTTTCACCGCCTCGCGCAAGGGCGGCGACAGCCAGCTCTGCTTGGGCGGCGGCGTGCGCCGCAGATCGATCAGGCGCACCTCCGGCAGTTGCGCGATGCCGTGGCGGTCCGGCAGATGCAGGAACCGGTAGCGCTCCGATTCCACATTCTGCATCGTCTCCAAGGACGGCGTGGCAGACGCAAGGACCACAGGGATTTGCGCGAGATGCCCGCGCACCACCGCCATGTCGCGCGCCTGGTAGACGACGCCATCCTCCTGCTTGAAGGCCTGCTCGTGCTCCTCGTCGACGATGATGAGGCCCAGATCCTTGAACGGCAGGAACAGGGCCGAGCGCGCGCCGACCACCACCTTCGCATCGCCGCGCAAGACCGCGCGCCAGGTGAGGCGCCGCTCCAGCCCGGTCAGCTCCGAATGCCATTGGCCGGGTGCGGCGCCGAAGCGGTCCTCGAACCGTTTCAGCCATTGCGTGGTCAGCGCGATCTCCGGCAGCAGCACCAAGGCCTGGTGCCCGCGCTTCAGGCACGCGGCGATCGCCTCGAAATAGACTTCCGTCTTGCCGGAGCCGGTGACGCCGTCCAGCACAGTGACGCCGGAGCGCTGCTGCACCAGATCGTCGGCGGCGGCGCGCTGGCCGTCCGACAGGATCGGGCCGGGCATGTCGGCATCGGCTTGGCCGAACGGTTTCGGCAGCGGCAGCGCCACCTGCTTCAACAGTCCCACCTGCAGCATCTGGCGGATGACGCCGGAGGTGACGCCGGCCGCGCGCGCCAGGTCGCCGGGCTGCAGCGATGGAACCTCCGCCAGCGCATCCAGCACGCGCCGCCGCGCCGCGGTGATCGGCGCCGCATTGGGATCGTTGATTGAATACGCTTTCAGCATGCGTTCCGGCTGGAACGCTTCGCTGACGCTCATCGCCATCTTCAAGACCGCCCCTGGCGGCGACAGGCAATAATTCGCCACCCAGTCGATGAAGCGGCGCGAGATGTCCGGCAGCGGCGGCGTCTCCAGCTTCGCTTCGATCGCTTTCAGCCTCGTTCGCGCGACATCGTCTTTCGCCGGTCCCCAGACCACGCCGAGCACCGAGCGGCCGCCCAGGGGAACCTCGACGAAATCGCCGGGCGCGACATCGAGTTCCGCCGGCACCAGATAATCGTAGGCGCCTGTCAAGGGCAGCGGCAGCAGCACCCCGACCCGGCGATCCGTGTCAGTACTGGTCACGTTTTCGTCCGGCGTATTGCTGGCGAAGAGCGAAGCCATGGGCTAGACTCGGGTCCGGGTAGCATCAACTGATTCGGCCGGCATCGTAGCGAAGCCAAGCGCGGGCCGCCAATTCCTGGAAACCACACGCCCTGAAACCAGTGGGACTCTGCGACGATCATGAAGTTCTTTCTCGATACCGGCGACCTCAACGAGATCAAGGAGCTGTCGGCGTCCGGCCTGGTCGACGGCATCACCACCAACCCGTCGCTGGTGCTGAAATCGGGCCGCAAGTTCACCGACCTGATCAAGGAAATCTGCGAGATCGTGCCCGGCCCGGTCAGCGCCGAAGTGGTCGCCACCGACCATAAGACCATGTTGGCCGAGGGGCGCAAGCTGGCGAAGATCGCCAAGAACGTCGTGGTGAAAGTGCCGCTGACGCCGGACGGCCTCAAGACCTGCAAGGTCTTGTCCGACGCCGGCACCAAGGTCAACGTGACGCTCTGCTTCTCGCCGGCGCAGGCCTTGCTCGCGGCGAAATCGGGCGCCACATATATTTCACCCTTCGTCGGCCGCCTTGATGATATCGGCACCGACGGCATGCAATTGATCGCCGACATCATCCAGATCTACCGCTCCTACGACACGATCAACACCGAAGTGCTGGTCGCCTCGGTGCGGCATCCGATCCACATCATCGCCGCGGCCAAGATGGGCGCCGATGTCGCCACCATGCCGCCCAACGTGCTGAAGCAGATGTACAACCATCCGCTGACCGACAAGGGCCTGGCGGCCTTCGTGGCCGATTGGGCCAAGACCGGGCAGAAGATTCTGTAGGGCGCGGGAGTTCATCGAGCATGCCTGACCGCGGCGAGGAAACCCAGAAGAAACTGCCGGCCCTGCCGAGCGCGGCGCAGGTCATCGCCTATCTGCGCCGGCATCCCGATTTCCTGTTCCGCCATCCGGAGCTGCTGGATATCCAGGCGCCGCCGGCGCGCCATGCCGACGGCCAGGTGGTCGACATCCAGCATTTCATGGTCGAGCGCCTGCGCCAGGACGTCGCCAAGCTGCGCGCCAATCAGGACGAGATCATCGCCAACAGCCGCGACAATCTCGTCACCCAGGAGCGCATCCACAAGGCCGTCCTCGCCATGCTGGAGGCGGAGACCTTCGAGGAATTCATCGACATCATCACCGGCGACCTGGTGCTCCTGCTCGAAGTCGACGTGGTGTGCCTGTGCATCGAGCGCACCGAGGGCTATCACCGCCGGCCCAAGCTGGACGGTTTGGAGCTGCTGGAGCAGGGCGCCGTCGACCGCATCATGGGCAAGGGCAAGCAGGTGATCCTGCGCGACGAGGCCGTCGGTGATCCGGAGATTTTCGGCGGCGCCGCCGAGCTGGTACGCTCCGACGCTTTGCTGCGCCTGAAGCCGAGCAAGGCCGCGCCCAACGCCATCCTCGCCGTCGGCACGCGGCATCCGGGCTATTTCCATCCCGGCCAGGGCACGGAACTCTTGAGCTTCCTCGGCCGCATCATCGAATTCGGCATCCGCTCATGGCTGGATCTGCCCAAGCCGTAAGCGTGGATTCTTCCGAAGGCGCGGCAGGTTTCCGCGCCGCCCCGGATTTGCAGGACGCCATCGGCCGCTGGCTCTCCTGGCTGCGTCACGAGCGCCGCGTCGCCGATCTGACCGTCGAGGCCTATGCCCGCGATGCCGGGCAGTTGCTCTGGTTCCTGAACCAGCATTACGGCGAGTTGCCGCGTCTACAAACACTGACCAGCCTGAGCCGCGCCGATTTCCGCGCCTGGATGGCGTCGCGCCAGAGCCACAGCATCGAGGCGCGCTCGCAGGCCCGGTCCTTGAGCGCCATCAAGAGCCTGTTCCGCTTCCTCGCCAGACATGATCTCGCCGCCAATGGCGTGATCTCCACCCTGCGCGCGCCCAAGCTGCCGCGCGCGGTGCCGAAGCCGCTGAATGTCGGCGAGGCGCTGGAGGCGGTCGATGCAATCGCCTCGCTCCAGGATGAGGATTGGATCGGCAAACGCGATGCGGCGATCCTGCTGCTGCTCTATGGATGCGGCCTGCGCATCAGCGAGGCGATCGGCCTCGACCGCCGCGACATTCCACTCTCCGGCGATGCGGCCACGCTGACGGTCACCGGCAAGGGCCGCAAGACCCGCGTGGTGCCGCTGCTGCCGCAAGTGCGCGGGGCCGTGCGCGACTATCTCGATGCCTGTCCCTGGGGAGGCACCGGCGCCGATCCACTCTTCGTCGGCGCCAAGGGCGGGCGGCTCAACCCGCGCCTGATCCAGAAGGCGATGCAGACCCTGCGCCTGGCCCTGGGCCTGCCGGAGACGGCGACGCCGCATGCCTTGCGCCATTCCTTC
>DASZQC010000230.1:0-15039 GCA_035549815.1 Dongiaceae bacterium | reverse complement strand
CAGGCCGCGCTGCCGGCAGAACGACTTGGTGAACATGCGGAAGAAGGCGGCATCGTCGGCCGCCCGCATCGCCGCCTTGTGGCGGAGCGTTGCCTCCAGGCAACCCGGGCCAAGCTCGACGCCGAGCGCGAACAGGTCGATGTCGGCGGCGCGCAGCAGCGCATCGAGATCGGCGACCAGGGTCGCATGGGTCGCGGCGGTCTGGCCGGACCAGCAGCGATTGTCGGCGGCGAAGGGCTTCAAATTGGCGAAGCCTTTGTCGCGCAGGCTCTCGGCGGTCTCGTCCAGCAGGAGGAATTCGAACTCGAAGGCGGCTAGCGCTTCATAGCCCGCTTCATTGGCGCGCGCGATCTGCCGCGCCAGGATGCGGCGCGGCATGATCTCCGCCTGCGGGCCGATGTAATCCGCGACCAGGGCCGCGGCGCTGGGCTCGAACGGGTAGGGGCGCAGCGACGCGGGGTCATAGGCGATGCGCTCGCTGCCATAGGGGCCCGGCGCCAGGATCGATTCCGCGCTATCCCATTTGGGCAGGACATTGGCGAAGACCGCGCTATCCGCGGTCGCGAGGAGTTCCGGCCGCCGCAGCCGCCGCTCGCGGAACATGTTGGCAAAGTCGAACAGGCCGACATGCACGACCACCGCACCGAGGCGATCAAGCTCCTGCGCCAGGATCGCGGAAACTCCGGTTGGTTCGGTCACGAGCGCCCCCTTCGCAGCGTTATCGGTCCGGCCGCGGCAAATGCTGCCCGCTTTCAGGGGGCGGCGCAATCCATCGAGCAGGCTGCAGGATCAGGCGGGGGCGTAGGTCAACCTCATCGCGTCCTCGCCGATCAAGTCGCTGGCCATGAGGCGGAGCGGCGGCCGCGGGCCGGCGAAGAATGGATTGCCGCGGCCAAGTACGACTGGGCGGAAATAGAGGCGGTACTCATCGATCAGGTCGAGGTCGGTCAGGCTTCGCGCCAGCACCGGTCCGCCAACATTGATCTCTCCGCCGAACTCGGCCTTCAGCCGGCGTATCAACACCGCGACGTCGTCCGCGACAAGTGTGGCGTTGGGGCCGACCGACTTCAACGAGCGCGACACCACCCACTTCGGTTGGTTTCGCCACGCCGCCGCGAAGTCGTAGTGCGCCGGCGTCCACTCGGGGCGGTCTTCGTCCCAATAGCGCATGATCTCGTACAGGCGACGGCCGTAAACACTGCCGGCCAAGCCGCGCACGTGCTCGATCCAGTGCTGAAAGAGAGCGGCACCTGGCGCAAATTCCTGGTGGTCGACATAGCCGTCGAGGGACACGTTCATGCCGAAGACGATCTTGGCCATCTTGCAAATCTCCCCTAGCTGGCTTGCCGGATCATCGGCGCAGGGTCAGGCAGCGGGAACAGGCGTGCGAAGCGCTTCAGTTTGGCGACGTCGCCGCCGACGTTCAGTTCGCCCACGCGCACGGCCTCGTCGAGATCGCGGCCGCCATAGACCAGTGCCGCGATGGCGTCCGACGATCCGTCGAGCGTTGCATCGGGCTGCGCGATCTCGCCGCGCATGATCGCGATCACGCCATCGCCGATCGTGACCTGGAACGGCTCGCCGGACAGGTTCAGTTGCAGCCTGGCCCTGAAATCGCCAGCAGCGTCCGAGTTGAACATGGTCCGGAACGACAGCACCACGGAATTGACGCTCATATGCGCGCCGTCCGGCAGGTGCGGCGAGCGTGCCGCCCATTTGCCGAAGGATTGCACGATCGGCTCCAACTCCATGCCCCAATCCGTCAATTGATAGACCCAGGTGGCGATCGGCGGCGGCAGCTTCAGCCGCTTCAGGATCGACACGGCCTCCAATTCTTCCAGGCGCTGGGTCAGCACATTGGCGCTGATGCCAGGCAGGCTGGCGCGCAGATCGGTGAAGCGCTTGGGGCCCAGCATCAACTCGCGGATCACCAGCAGCGCCCAGCGTTCGCCCACCAGATCGAGGGCATGCGCCATGGCGCAGCCATCGTCGTAGGAGCGTTTCCCGATATTTTTCAAAGGTATAGCCCGTTCCTGTCAGCAGCGATCCGCCCGTCATCGCTTTGTTGTTGTATTTTAGGACTAAGCAGTCATAGTTTGCAACTTACATCTCGCGCCTTGTTGGACGGAGCGCTTATGGCCCGCAAAATCTTCGTGAACCTCCCGGTGAAGGACCTGCAGCGCTCGATCGCCTATTTCGAGAAGCTCGGCTTCGCCAACAACAAGCAATTCACCGACGAGACCGCAGCCTGCATGGTCGTCAGCGACGACATCTTCGTCATGCTGCTGACCCACCCGAAATTCCAGAGCTTCACCGACAAAGAGATCGCCGACGCCACCAAGGTGACCGAGGTGATGACCTGCCTCAGCGCCGACAGCAAGGCGGAGGTCGACAAGCTGTGCGACGCGGGGCTAGCCGCCGGCGGCAGCGCGCACATGCCGCCGATGGATTTGGGCTTCATGTATGGCCGCAGCTTCAACGACATCGACGGGCACGTCTGGGAAGTGGTGTGGATGGACCCGTCGAAAATCGAAGGGAACTGATCTCAACAATCCAACCGATGGAGGCGAAGATGGATGACGCAAGGTTGAACCGGCATCGGATCGTATCGCAGGCGGAATGGATCGAGGCGCGCAAGAAGCTGCTGGCCAAGGAGAAGGCGCAGACGCATCTGCGCGACGAGATCAACGAAGCGCGCCGGGCACTGCCCTGGGTGAAGGTGGAGAAGAATTACGTCTTCGACACGCCGACCGGCAAGAAAAGCCTGGCCGACCTGTTCGACGGCCGCAGCCAGCTCATCATCAAGCATTTCATGCTCGGCCCCGGCTGGAAGGAAGGCTGTGTCGGCTGCTCCTTCGAGGTCGACCATGTCGAAGGCGCCTTGATGCACATCAAGCAACACGACGTGAACTATGTCGCGGTGGCGCGCGCCCCGATCGCGGAGATCGAGGCCTTCAAACGCCGCATGGGCTGGAATTTCGAGTGGGTATCGTCGCTGAATAGCGATTTCAACTACGACTTCTTCGTCTCCTTCACGCCGGAGCAGGTGAAGAAGGGCGAGGTCTATTACAACTACGAAACCAAGCCGATCCCGATGGAGGAGCTCTCGGGTCTCAGCGTCTTCTACAAGGACGAGCAGGGGCAAATCTTCCACACCTATTCGGTCTATGCCCGCGGCGCGGAAGAGACGCTGGGCTCCTACATGCTGCTCGACCTGACGCCGAAGGGCCGCAACGAGACCGGGCCGCAGCACAATCTCACCGACTGGGTCCGTCACCACGACCGCTACGGCGCCGGCGGCTATGTCGACAACACCGGCCGCTACCGGGAAGAGGCGGCGGTCGAAAAATCAGGCGAGTGTTGCCACTGACGTCCCGAGGCGGCCATGTGCTGCTGTGGCGCAGGGTTCCTGATTGCGGCGGAGCAGGCTGACCGGCCGACAGTTACGCGCGGCCGGTCACCCGCGCAGAGCCTCATTGCGCAACGCCTCATTGCGCAAAGTATGGGCCGCCTTGCCCACCACGTCGCGGAACATGTCCGTCGTCAGGCGGCCGGTGTTGGTGTTGTAGCGGGAGCAGTGATAGCTGTCGAAGAGGATGCGGCCGCCGGGCAGGTCATGGCGCGCCGCATGGGCGAACTTTGCGGCTGATTTCTTGAGGCCGCTGCCGACCAGCACGGCGTCATGGGCGATGGAGCCCAGCGCAAGCACCACCTTCACGCGGGGCATGAATTTCAGCTCGTCCGCCAGGAAGCGGTTGCAGATCTTGATCTCCTGCGGCGTCGGCTTGTTCTCCGGCGGCACGCATTTGACGGCGTTGGAGATGCGGCAATCGACGAGGGTCAGCCCGTCGTCGGGCCGGCGGTCATAGGTGCCCCGCGCCAGGCCGAATTCCTTCAAAGTGGCATAGAGCAGGTCGCCGGCGTAATCGCCGGTGAAGGGGCGGCCGGTGCGGTT
Source organism: Dongiaceae bacterium (assembly GCA_035549815.1). Lineage (GTDB taxonomy): Bacteria > Pseudomonadota > Alphaproteobacteria > Dongiales > Dongiaceae > Dongia_A. Next base: position 11,084 of record DASZQC010000230.1, on the reverse strand, counting down.
GGCGCCCTGCAAGCCGGGGGCGAGGCCGACGATCAGCAGCCCGGCATCGTCCGGGCCGAACGGCAGGACCGGCGCGTTGTACCAATCCGGAAATTTCGCCCGCGCGGCATGGCGGAATTCGGCAAGGCGCGGACAGAGCGGACAATCTAAGGACGGGAGGGCAAGTGCGGGCATTTGCATGCCCGCACTCTAACCATTCCGCGTGATTCAGGAAGCCTCGGACTCGGCGTGCTCGACACTGGGCGAGCTGTGCTGATGATTGTTGTTGCCATGACTGCCCATTTGATTCCGGGGCCCGGCATGCTGGCGCGCGATCAGCGAGGACAGCTCTTCCAGTTCGATGAAATTGTCGGCTTGGCGGCGGAGTTCGTCCGCCACCATCGGCGGCTGGGAGCGGATGGTGCTGACGACGGAGACGCGCACGCCCTTGCGCTGCACCGCCTCCACCAGGCGGCGGAAATCGCCGTCGCCGGAGAACAAGACAACGTGGTCCAGATGCGCCGCCATCTCCAGCACGTCGATGGCGAGCTCGATATCCATGTTGCCCTTGATTTTCCGCCGGCCCATGGAATCGGTGTATTCCTTGGTCGGCTTGGTCACCATGGTGAAGCCGTTATAGTCCAGCCAGTCGACCAGCGGGCGCAGCGGCGAATACTCCTGATCCTCGACCAGGGCGGTGTAGTAGAAGGCGCGGATCAGATGGCACTGTTCCTGGAAGTGCTTTAGCAGGCGCTTGTAGTCGATGTCGAAACCGAGGGCCCTTGCCGCGGCATGCAGGTTCGCGCCATCGATGAACAAGGAAACGCGCTCGGTCGGATAAAATCGATTAAGCATGGTGGCCCCTCTTGCGTAATAGCGTTTGCGCTCCGGAACGAGCTTTAGGCTTGAAAATTCGTTATTGGCCCGCCGGCATCCCCGAATGCGGCGGTCTCGTCCCGAGACAATTTATGGACGATCCCCATAATGTTTGACGACCTATACATTGGGTTAGGTGCGAACCTGCCCCATCCCCGATTTGGCCCGCCGCGCGCCACTTTGGAGCATGTTCTGTCGCTGCTGCCCGGTCTGGGCCTAACGATTTTGCGCCGCTCCGGCTGGTATGAATCGGCCCCGGTGCCGGCCTCGGATCAGCCCTGGTATGTGAACGGCGTGGTGCGGGCGGCGACCGATCTGTCGCCGCAGGAAACGCTGGCCCGGTTGCACGGGGTCGAGGCGGATCTGGGCCGGTTGCGCGGCGAGCTGAACGCCGCCCGGTCGGTCGACCTGGACATCCTGAGTATTGGGAAAATTATCCTGAGTGGGCCGGAGCCGCCGATCGTGCCGCATCCCCGCATGGCCGAGCGCGCTTTCGTCCTGCTGCCGCTGGCCGAGATCGCCCCCGATTGGCGCCATCCCATTACAGAGGTTCCGATTTCCGAGCTGATCCGGCGCCTGCCCCGCGACCAGGTCACCCGACCCCTGCAGGAATAGGGGATGTGCCAGCCTTGAATGCAGCGCAATAATGCGCTAGCTACAATCAATTAGCCCAATTCCTGGAGACACTCGAAGAATGGCCCGCGTAACCGTTGAAGATTGCGTCATGCAGGTGCCCAACCGCTTCCAGCTCGTCATGCTGGCGGCGCAGCGGGCGCGCGAGATTTCCGCCGGCGGCCAGCTCACCATCGATCGGGACAACGACAAGAACCCGGTCGTCGCGCTGCGCGAGATCGCCGACACCACGATCGACCTCGATAACCTCGGCAACTCGCTGGTGAAGGGCCTGCAGCGTCAGGTCGAGACCGACGAGCCGGAGGAAGAGGGTGCTGGCTTCGGCGCCGGCGCCGGCGACCTGCTGGCCGAGATGCAGCAGGCGCAGATCAGCAAGGAAGAGGCCGACGACGCCGACATGTCGATCGACGGCGAGTTCGAGGACGCGGCCGTCGCCGACGAGGAGTAATTCGACGTACGACCATTCTGGGATTGTGGAGCGAGGCGCCGAACGAAGCGTGACACCCCGAATCCATGACGGGCGCAACTGATCAGCCCAAACGATAATCAGCTTCTGCAATGATTAGACAGTTTGAACTGGTCGAGCGCGTAAAAGCCTATGATCCGGGCGCGGATGAGGACCTCCTCAACCGCGCCTATGTTTTTTCCATGAAGGCGCATGGCTCGCAGTCGCGGGCTTCCGGCGACCCCTATTTTTCCCATCCCCTCGGCGTGGCGGAGATTCTGACCCGCCTGAAGCTCGATTCCGCTTCCATCGTCACCGGCCTCCTGCACGACACGGTAGAGGATACCGAGGCGACGCTGGACCAGATCGAGGGCATGTTCGGCGAGGAGATCGGGCAACTTGTCGACGGCGTGACCAAGCTGTCGCGGCTGGAGCTCCAGTCCGACCATACCAAGCACGCGGAGAATTTCCGCAAGCTGGTGCTGGCGATGTCGAACGACATCCGCGTGCTGCTGGTGAAGCTGGCCGACCGGCTGCACAACATGCAGACGATCCACTTCATCAAGGACCCGGAAAAGCGCCGCCGCATCGCGCTGGAGACGCTGGAGATCTATGCGCCCTTGGCCGAGCGCATGGGCATGCACGAGATCAAGGACGAACTGGAGAACCTCTCCTTCGCCCAAGTCTATCCGGAAGCCTACGCCTCGATCGTGCAGCGCCGCACCTTCCTGCGCGAGCAGGGCACGGGACATGCCGACCAGATCATCCAGGAACTGGGCAAGGTGCTGGCCGAAGCCGGGGTGAAATGCACGGTGTCGGGCCGGGAGAAAACGCCCTATTCGATCTGGCGCAAGATGCAGAAGAAGCGCATGGAGTTCGAGCAGCTCTCGGACATCATGGCGTTCCGCATCCTGGTCGACGACATCGCCGCCTGCTATCAGGCGCTGGGCGTGATTCACAGCGAATATTCGATGATTCCCGGCCGGTTCAAGGACTACATCTCCACGCCGAAGCCGAACAATTACCGCTCGCTCCACACCGGCGTGCTCGGCCCGTTCCGCAGCCGCATCGAGATCCAGATCCGCACCATCGAGATGCATGAGATCGCGGAGCTCGGCGTTGCCGCGCACTGGCAATACAAGCAGGGCCGTCCGCAATTGGAAGGCCGACAATATCGCTGGCTGCGCGAATTGCTCGACATCCTGGAGCACGCTGCGGGGCCGGAAGAGTTCCTGGAGAACACCAAGCTGGAGATGTTCCAGGACCAGGTGTTCTGCTTCACGCCGAAGGGCGACCTGATCGCTCTGCCGCGCGGGGCGACGCCGGTCGATTTCGCCTATGCGGTGCACACTGAGGTCGGCAACACCTGCGTCGGCGCCAAGATCAACGGCCGCATCGTGCCGCTGCGCAGCGAACTCCACAACGGCGACCAGGTTGAGGTCGTCACCTCGCGCGCGCAGACGCCGTCGCCGACCTGGGAGCGCTTCGTCGTCACCGGCAAGGCGCGCGCCTGCATCCGGCGCTACATCCGCACGCAGCAGCGCACGCAATATGTCGAGCTGGGCCGCGCCATGATGCAGAAGGAGTTCCAGCACGAGGGCTACGAATACGCCGACAAGTCGCTGGACGGTGTGCGCAAGAAGTTCAAGGCGGAAGAGACCGAGGACCTGCTGGCGCAGATCGGCGAAGGCATGCTGGGTGCGCGCGAGGTTCTGAACGCCATCTTCCCCGGCACGCGCAAGACCAACGCGCCGGAAAAGGTGGTGCCGATCGGCCGCCAGCGCGCCAAAGCCAAGGGCGGCAACGCCATTCCGATCCGCGGCCTGATCCCCGGCATGGCGATGCATTTCGCCGGCTGCTGCCACCCGCTGCCGGGCGACCGCATCGTCGGCATCGTGACGACGGGCAAGGGCGTCACCATCCACACCATCGATTGCGAGACGCTGGAGAGTTTCGCCGAGACGCCCGAGCGCTGGCTCGACGTCGCCTGGGACCAGGACCCCGACGGCACGGAGCAGCATGTCGGCCGCCTTGCCGTCGTCATCACCAACCAGCCGGGCAGCCTCGGCAGCCTGACCACGGTGATCGGCAAGAACGCCGGCAATATCTCCAATCTGAAGATCACCAACCGCTCGATCGACTTCTTCGAGGTGCTGGTCGACGTGGAGGTGAAGGATGTCCGCCACCTGACCAACATCATCGCCGCCCTGCGTGCGACCCCGCAGATCAGTTCGGTCGATCGGGCGAGGGGATGATGGGTTTTCTCGCCGACAGCCCCATTCGTCATGGTCGTGCTTGGCACGACCATCCACGAGTTTGCTTGCGGCAACTCATTCTCGCCCACAGAAACTCGTGGATGATCGGACCAAGTCCGATCATGACGGCAGAGGAAGGTCGGGGGGCGTTGCGTTCATGATCCTCGGCATCGGCAACGACATCATCGACATCCGCCGCATCGAGGAATCGATCCAGCGCTGGGGCGACCGGTTCCTGCTGCGGGTGTTCACCGATGTCGAGCGCGCCAAGTCGGACCGCCGGGCCAACCGGGCGGCGTCCTACGCGAAGCGCTTCGCCGCCAAGGAGGCCTGCAGCAAGGCGCTGGGCACCGGCTTGAGCCACGGCGTGTTCTGGCGCGACATGGGTGTCGTGAACCTGCCGAGCGGCAAGCCGACCTTCAAGCTGACCGGCGGGGCGCTGGCCCGGCTGCAAGCGATCACCCCGCCCGGCACCACGCCGCAGATCGACCTCACCATCACCGACGATTTCCCGCAGGCCCAGGCGATCGTGATCATTTCCGCTTATTCGATCCTCGGCGCGTGATCGTTGCGGCGGCCAAGTCCCTGAAATAAGCTGTGAATATCAAGAGTGACTTCCTTGACTTTGAGGCCTCCTGCTGGCTTGATCGCCCCGCTGTCGGGACAAGCCGGGGCGGTCTTTCGCTCCGATTCTGAAAGCGTCGCGACACAACAAAGAAAGCCTCATGTCACGTAAAGCATCCGGTGCCTTCGGCGAACTCTGGGAAATCGTAAAGACGCTGTTCTGGGCGGCCGTGATCGCCATCGTGATCCGCACTTTCGCCTATGAGCCGTTCAACATCCCGTCCAGCTCCATGGTCCCGACCCTGTTGGTCGGCGACTATCTGTTCGTGTCCAAGAGCGCCTATGGCTATGGGAAATATTCTTTCCCCGGCGACCTGGTGCCGGTCGAGGGGCGCATCTGGGAGGGCGAGCCCAAGCGCGGCGACGTGATCGTGTTCCGCCCGCCGGGAGAGCCGGAGACGGATTTCATCAAGCGCTTGATCGGCATGCCCGGCGATCGCGTGCAGATGCGCCAGGGCCGCCTCTTCATCAACGACGTGATGGTCGAGCGCCAGCGCATCGAGGATTACGTCAATCCCGATCGGCCGGGCATGGGGCCGGTGCCGCAATACATGGAGACCCTGCCCGGCGGCGTCACGCATCGCATCATCGAAGAGGCAAACGATTTCGGTCAGAATGACAACACCCCGACCTTCGTCGTGCCGGTCGGTCACTATTTCATGATGGGCGACAACCGTGACGGCTCCGCCGACAGCCGCGAGCTCAAGCGGGGCGGCGACGCCAAGTGTCAAGGCGACGTGATCGACGAGAGCGCCAGCGACTGCTTCACCAAGGTCGGCTTCGTGCCCAAGGAAAATTTGATCGGCCCGGCCAAGATCCTGTTCTGGTCCTATGACAGCTCGAACAAATGGTACAATCCGATTACCTGGATCACGGCTCTGCGTTTCGGCCGACTGTTCAACGTGATCGACTAGCGACCGGATGAATGAGCAAGAGCGGAGAGTCGCAGCTTGACGATCTGATGCAGGTTCTGGGGCACAGCTTCAGCGACCTGGATTTGCTGCGTACTGCGCTGACCCACCCCAGCGCGCTGACCCGCCGCACCGGCAAGGCCGGCCCGCGGCAGAAGGGCGGTCAGGACAACCAGCGCCTTGAGTTCCTCGGCGACCGCGTGCTCGGCCTCGTCGTGGCCGAGATGCTCTATCGCACCTTCGGCAAGGAAGACGAAGGCGCCATGGCCAAGCGCCTCGCCGCTTTGGTGCGCCAGGAAGGGCTCGCCTTCGTGGCGCGCTCCATCGATCTCGGCCGGCACCTGATTCTGTCGCGCGGCGAGGCGGATGGCGGCGGCCGCGACAACGCAGCGACCCTGGCCGATGCGTGCGAGGCCATCATCGGCGCCATCTACCTGGATGCCGGGCTCGATGCCGCGCGCAAATTCGTGGAGCGGCACTGGGCGGCGCTGATCGCCGCCGACGTGTCGCCGCCGCAGGACGCCAAGACGGCGCTGCAGGAATGGGCCCAGGCCGCCGGCCTGCCCTTGCCGGTCTATCAGGTGGTGGAATCCTCCGGCCCGCCGCACGACCCGGTCTTCACCGTCGAGGTGCGGGTCAGCGGCAAGCGCACGGCGACGGCCAGTGGCAAATCCAAGCGCGCGGCGGAACAGGCGGCGGCGGCCAGCCTGATCGCGGAACTACGCCAGTGACCCCCCAAAAACCTGACGACAAAACCCGCTGCGGCTATGTCGCGCTGATCGGCGCGCCCAATGCCGGCAAGTCGACCCTGATCAACAAGCTGGTCGGCGCCAAGGTCTCCATCGTCAGCCCAAAGGTGCAGACCACGCGCCGCCGCGTGCTGGGTGTGGCCATGCGCGGAGCGGCGCAGGTGATCTTTCTCGACACACCCGGCATCTTCGCGCCCAAGCGGCGCCTGGACCGCGCCATGGTGGCGGCGGCCTGGGGCGGGGCGGAGGATGCCGATCGCATCGTGCTGCTGGTGGACGCGACCAAGAAGACGATCGATTCCGACACCCTCGCCATCATCGACGGGCTGAAGAAATCCGGCCGCAAGGCGATCTGCGCCATCAACAAGGTGGACGCGGTGAAGCGCGAGAAGCTGCTGGCGCTGGCGGGCGAGCTGAGCGGCCTCTATCCGTTCGAGCAGATCTTCATGATCTCGGCCGAGACCGGCGACGGGGTCGAGGACCTGATGCAGGAGCTGGTCGCGCATCTGCGCAAAGGCCCCCATCTATTCCCGGAGGATCAGCTCACCGATCTGCCGATGCGCATGCTGGCCGCCGAGGTGACGCGCGAACACCTGTTCCGCCAGTTGCACGAGGAAGTGCCCTACGCGCTGACCGTGGAGACCGATGCCTGGGAAGAGTTCAAGGACGGCAGCGCCAAGGTGACGCAGACGATCTATCTGGCGCGCGACAACCACAAGGCCATCGTCATCGGCAAGGGCGGCAGCCGCATCAAGCAGGTGCGCGAGGCAGCACAGGCCGAGCTGCAGGAGATGATGGAGCGTCAGGTCCACCTGTTCCTGTTCGTGAAGGTGCGCGAGAACTGGCAGGAAGACCCGGAACGCTATCGCGAGATGGGCCTGGATTTCGAGACGTAGCGCGGCCGCCATGGACTGGCAGGACCAAGGCTTCGTTCTGGCGGCGCGGCGGCATGGGGAGAGCGATGCGATCCTCACCCTGCTGACGCGCGAGCATGGGCGGCATCTGGGGATCGTGAAGGGCGGGTCGGGACGGCGGCATCGCGCGGTGGTGGAGATCGGCAACCGCATCACCGCCGACTGGCACGCGCGGCTGTCGGAGCATCTGGGGCGCTTTCAGGTCGAGCTCTCCGCGCCCCATGCGGCGATGGTGCTGAGCGATGCGGCGCGGCTGGCGGCGCTGAGCTCGGCCTGCGCCACGCTCGATTCCGCCTTGCCGGAACGCGAGCCGCATGCCGACGTATTCGACGATTTCGCCGAGCTGGCGCGCATCCTCTCGGACGGCAAGACGGATTGGCCAGCCGCTTTCGTGCGCTGGGAGGGAAGGCTGCTGACTGCCTTGGGCTTCGGCCTGGACCTGACCCAATGCGCGGTAACGGGAGAGACGGAAGGGCTGGCCTATGTCTCGCCCAAGACCGGGCGCGCGGTGACGGCGGAGGCCGGCCGGCTGCACAAGTCCAAGCTGCTGCCTCTGCCCGTGTTCCTATTGGACGCGCAGGCGCAGCCGTCGCGCGACGATTTGATCGCGGGTCTGCGCTTGACGGGATACTTCCTGGACCGGCATGTCTTTGCCCATGCGCCGAAGCATGGCGCGGCCGACGCGCGAACGCGGCTGATCGAGCGCCTGGTGGGGCGCAAATAGGGGGACGATCTTGGGCAAGAATGTCGTGGTGATCGGCGCCGGCATCGTCGGCTGCTCGGCGGCTCTGTGGCTGCAGCGCGACGGACATCGGGTCACCATCATCGACAAGACCGGCCCGGGCGAAGGCGCTTCCAAGGGCAATGCCAGCGTCATCGCCACGGAATCCTGCCTGCCCGTGGCCTATCCCGGCATTCTCTGGGACGTGCCGAAATATCTGAGCGATCCGCTGGGGCCGCTCGCCATCCGCTGGTCCTATCTGCCGAAGCTGGCGCCGTGGCTGTGGCGCTTCGTCCGCGCCAGCGGCGAAGCCAATGTGGAGCAAGTGTCCATCGCGCTCCGCACCTTGCTGGTGGAAGCACTGGCGGCGCACAAGGAACTGGCCGCGGCGGCCGGCTGCCGCGACATCATCCAGGAGACCGGCTGGCTCGGCGTCTATGAGAGCGAGGCCAAGTGGAAGGGCGCGCAATGGGATTTCGAGTTGCAGCGCCGCCGCGGCATCAAGGTCGAGATATTGAACGCCGAGGAGATCCGGCAGTTCGAGCCGACCCTGCAGCCGATCTACAAGCACGCGGCGTACTTCCCGGAGAATTCCTACGTCCTCGACAATTTCCGCCTCGTCCGCACGCTCGCCGAGGACATCACCCGCAACGGCGGCAAGGTGGTGAAGGACGAGATCGTCGATTTCGAGATCGGCGCCGGCGGTCCGACCGCGGTCATCGGCAGGAACGGCCGCTATCCCTGCGACGCGGTGGTGGTGACGGCCGGTGCCTGGTCGCGCGCTCTGTCCGCCAAGCTGGGCGAGAATGTGCCGCTGGAGACCGAGCGCGGCTATCACGTCACTTTGCCGAACCAGACGAAGCGGCCGCGCATGCCGCTTTATTCCGGCGACTATTCCTTTGCCATCACGCCGCTCGATATCGGCTTGCGCTTCGCCGGAACGGTAGAACTGGGCGGACTCGATCTGCCGCCCAATCCGGGCCGCAACGAGGTGCTGATCAAGCATGGCCGTCGCATGTTCGGCGAACTGAACGAGACGGATCGCAGCGACTGGATGGGGTTCCGCCCCTCGATGCCGGATTCCAAGCCGGTGATCGACCGCGGCCGGCGTTTCAAGAACACCTTCTACGCCTTCGGCCACGGCCATATCGGCCTGACCCTGGGCCCGGTCACCGGCAAGCTGATCGCCGATCTGGTCAGCGACCGCAAGCCGGGCATCGACCTGGCGCCGTTCGCGGTGGATAGGTTCTAATCCGCACTCATCCCGCGTCGGACACGTTCGGCAATCGCTTCCAGATCCGCGCGCGGTAGCGGTGGAAATTCCGCGCTGGTGAAGCGGGTCATGCCGCTGGGCAGCTTCTCCTCGACCAGTGCGCCGCGCACCATCTGGTCGTTCAGCGCATCGCCGGCGCGATGCGGCGCCAGGTGGACGTGCAGATGCGGCACGCCGTCGCCGAAAATGTAGACATAGACCACGTCCGTTCCGGTGGCCTCGCGTAGGATGCGCGTGCAGCGTGCGATGGTCGGGCCGAAGCTCGCAGCCTCGGTTCCGTCCAGATCGGTGATGAAGGGGATGTGGCGCAGCGGTTCCAGATAGGCAAAGCCGGCGACTTCGGAAGACAGGCTGACGGTCAGCCGCCAATGCGCATCGCGCCAGACCTCCTGCCGTTCCAGTTCCTCATCGCGCGCCGTGCCCGCGCACATCGGGCAATCCGGATTTGCCATCATGAGACCTCGCAGAAGTCGTAGAATTCAACAGCTTGACGAGTCGGGTCACCTTCCTACATTGAACCCGATCCAACCGAGTCGGAAGCATTATGGCCAAGAAAGCTGCCCCCACGCCGCCGCCCGAAGGCGAGATTCGCATTGCCAACCTCGCGGATGCGCTGGGTGAGCGCTATCTTTCTTACGCTCTGTCCACCATCATGGCGCGCTCGCTGCCGGATGTGCGTGACGGACTGAAGCCGGTGCATCGCCGCCTGCTTTACGCCATGCAGCAGCTCAACCTGCAGCCGAACAATCAGTTCAAAAAATCTGCCCGCGTTGTCGGCGACACGATGGGTCAGTACCATCCGCATGGCGACCAGTCGATCTACGATGCGATGGTGCGTATGGCGCAGGATTTCGCGCAGCGCTATCCGCTGGTCCACGGCCACGGGAATTTCGGCAACATCGACGGCGATAATGCCGCGGCGATGCGCTACACCGAGGCGAAACTGACGCCTGCCGCCATGTTGATGCTGCAGGATATCGAGAACGATACGGTCGATTTCCGCCCGACCTATGATGCGACCGGACAGGAGCCGATGCTGCTGCCGGCTGCCTTTCCGAACCTGCTGGCCAATGGGGCCCAGGGCATCGCCGTCGGCATGGCGACCAGTATCCCGCCGCACAATCTGGCGGAGATCTGCGACGCGCTGCAGCACCTGATCAAGACGCCGAATGCGCGGACCGAGACGCTGCTGAACTACATCCAGGGTCCGGACTTCCCGACCGGCGGCGTGCTGAGCGAGACGCGCGAGACGATCCTGGAGGCCTACAAGACCGGGCGCGGCTCCATGCGCGTACGCGCGCGGTGGATCAAGGAGGATCTGAAGGGTGGTGGCTGGCAGGTCGTCATCACCGAGATTCCCTACCAAGTGCAGAAGTCGAAGCTGATCGAGAAGATCGCCGAATTGCTGCAGGAGAAGAAGCTGCCATTCCTGGACGACATCCAGGACGAATCGGCGGCGGACGTGCGTGTCGTCCTGGTGCCGAAGAGCCGCAACGTCGAACCTGACCACCTGATGGAGCAGTTGTTCCGGCAGACCGATCTGGAGACCCGTTTCAGCCTCAACATGAACGTGCTGGACGCCAATCAGGTGCCGCGCGTCATGTCGCTGCCCGAGGTGTTGCGCGCCTATCTCGATCACCGCCGCGAGGTGCTGCAGAAGCGCACGAGGTTCCGCCTGGCGGAGATCGACCGGCGCCTGGAGAT
>DASZQC010000229.1:0-9189 GCA_035549815.1 Dongiaceae bacterium | reverse complement strand
GCCAGTTCCTGGCCGGTGTTGTCTTCTTCTTCGCCTACAACTGGAACGACCTGTCCGACATCGCCAAATTCGCGGTCGTCGAAGGCGCCGTGACGGTCGCCGCATTGGGTGCGCTGGCGGTCGGTCTCGATCGCGCCTTCGGCCAGGTGCTGCTGGTCGCCGCGTCGGTGCTGACCGGCGTGCTGCTGGCGGTGATCGGGCAGGTCTATCAGACCGGCGCCGATATGTTCGAGCTGTTCCTGGTCTGGGCGGTGTTGATCCTGCCCTGGACCCTGATCTCGCGCAGCGCCGTGCAATGGCTGCTGTGGCTGGTGGTCGCGGAGGTGGCGCTCTGGCTTTATTGCGAGCAGGTGCCGATGGTCGTCGGCGAGATGAGCTGGGACGAGCTCTTTGTCCTGGGTGGTGCGAGCATCGCCTTAGCTCTCGTGGCGCGAGAGCTGGCGGTGCGCATGGGCTGCGCATGGCTGGGGGCGCACTGGACCCGGCTGGCTCTTTTGTTCGCGGTGGCGTTGATCCTGTTCATGCCGGCCGCCGGCGAGGTGCTCGACATCGACACGGTCGCAGCGCCGCTTCTGTGCGTCGGCGCGTTCATCGTTCTGTTGCTGGTTGGTGGGGTCATCTATTGGCGGAAGCTTCCGGACTTCGCGGCACTGGTGATTCTCATCGCCTTTGCCGATGCGTTTTTCATTTGTCTCGGCTATCGCCTGATCGATGAGGCGATCGGCTTCAGTTGGAGCGAGGCCGGCGCGGGCCTCGGCAGCCTCGGCGCCATGATCCTGTGGGCGATCGCCGGCACGGGCGGTTCGGCCATGGCAATGCGGCGGTTGCGCAGCGATTTGCGCGCGGCAGGTGCGTCATGAACCTTGTCGCCTTCTGCGCCCACATGGCCATCGACGAAGCGGCCGCGCGCGCGGCGCTCGGCTCGCGCCACCAGGACGATGCGCCCTGGTACATGCAGGTCGTGTTGGGCCTCGGCGCCTGGGTGACGGCGATCGCCGCCTTGTTCTTCGTCGGGCTGGTGATGGAACTGGTGCTAGACATCGACGAGCCGGACACCGTCATCGCCGTGATCGGCATCGCGCTGTTTGCTGGCGCCTTCTGGCTGTTGCGGCGCTGGGCCGACGGACCTTTCACCAGCCACATGGCGGTCGCCTTCGCGGTTGCCGGCATGCTCCTGGCTGTTGCCGGAATCGCTGTCCCGGAGGAGAGCCTGTGGATTGCTGCTGTCGCTGCGCTGCCGTTCGCTGCGGCGGCCATCTGGCAGCAACGCTCCGGGCTGCTGCAATTTCTGTTGGTCAGCATCGCCATTCTGGTGTGGATCGGGGCCGTCTGCGATCATTGGGATCGGCTGGTGGGGGATCTGTCGGCGCTAACCATGCCCATCGGCGTGGCCTTGCTGCTCTATCCGCCGCGCCGCGATCTGCGGCCGACGGCGTTCGCATTGCTGGTGGTGCCGCTGGCCGTGGAATTGGTGGGCGGACAGTTCGAGCCGGCGTCGATCCTCTGGTACGGCTGGCCCGCGAAGATCCTGTTCCTGATCCTGTTTGGCGCCTTGCTGGCGATCAATCTGCACCGGCTGACCGATGCCCGGACGCGGCTGACGGTGCTGGCGGGCGCTATCGGCGTCATTGCCGCGGCGCTGTTGTTGCCGACCGGGGCATCGGCGGCGCTGGTCCTGCTGATGCTGGCCTATTGCCTGGGCTCGCGCACGCTGGCGGCGCTGGGCACGTTGGCGGGGGTCTATTTCATCTGGGTGTTCTACTATGATCTGCAATCGACGCTGCTGACCAAGTCCATCATCCTGATGTCGGTCGGCGCCGTGCTGCTGCTGTGCTACGGCCTGCTGGTCATCGCGGCGCGCCCCGGGAGGTCCACATGAAGGCCACGCGCATTGTGGTCGTCCTGGCTGGATTGGCGCTGATCCTCGGCCTCGCCAATTGGGACATCCTGGGCAAGCGGAAGGTGATTGCCGAGGGCGCGCCGCTGCTGCTGGAGCTGCGCCCGGCGGACCCGCGGTCCCTGTTCCAGGGCGACTACATGGCTTTGGCGTTGGCGGACGACACGATGCCAAACGCGGCGACCATCGCGACGCTGCCCTATCGCGGAACAGTGGTCCTGACGCTGGATGCGCAAGGCGTGGGCAGGTTCGCGCGCCTGGATGACGGCGCGGCGCTCCAAGCCGGGGAGCTGCGGGTACAATATCGGCGCCATGACGATTGGCGCGGCGCGCGGCTGGACTACGGTGCCCAGTCCTTCTTTTTCCAGGGTGGCGACGCGGAGCTGTACAGCGGCGCGAAATACGCGCTGCTGCGCGTGGCCGAAGATGGCAGCACGGTGCTGACCGACCTTGCCGGCGAGGATCGTCAGCCGATCAAGCGGCCTTAGGTCTCGCGGGAAACAGGTGAGCGATTGCTACTGCAGCGCGGGAGCGCTGACCGCATTCTGCGGCCATTTCGGCAGGATGTCGCGCAGCACCATCAGGTAGGGCCGCACTTCGAGGATGAGGCCGGCGGCAGCGGTCAGCAGGACGGCCGGCGTCCAGGGCTCGGCCACGCGGGCGCGGCCGACGCAATAGATCCGCTTCTGGCGCGACACCATGAGGCGGCAGGCCGGCGCCTCCTGGCTGGCGCGGATGATGGCGTGGGCGCTGTCGCGCAAATGAACACCTTCGGCGGTGTAGGGATCGGAGCCGATCTCGGCGGCGATCTGCAGGATCGGTCCGGATTCGATCAGCCGGGTGTTGCAGGAGAAGTTCAGGCCATAGGCGCTGAACGAGAATTCGACGTGACCCTTGTCATTTTTCAGCGCGACGGTGCCGTCGGCGAGGAAATCGAGGTCGCTCAGCTCCTCGGGGGCGGGGTTGGTCGTTGGAATCGGCATTTGCATGGCAAGTGAACGCGACTTTCAGGCGGCGACAGACCTGTCCTCATGCTAGCGGCCGGACAATTAACGAACCCTAAAAGGGCGGCGTGGCAGAGATTGGCGCCGTCTCCGGACGGGAACTCGAAATCGACGTGACCGGTTACCAGATATATGGCAGATCAACGGCCTAGGGGTGCTGTGGGAACCGACGGGAACCCGCGGGACATTGAGGATGCGCAGGCCTGGAGCCCGCCCCGAATCTGAAGGTGCGCGAGCCAGACGGCTCGCGCGGGCGCAAGGAGGTGGCGTTCTTGTCGACATTCACGGTTCCGCCGATCCATCGGGAGGGTTGGCGATTCGTCGCCATCTTCGCGATCGTCACCGCCATCCTGTTCTTCATCTGGCAGCCCTTGGGGTGGCTGGGCGTTATCCTGACGCTGTGGTGCTGCTACTTCTTCCGCGATCCGGCACGTATCACGCCGAGCCGGGAAGGCCTGGTGATCTCGCCCGCCGACGGCGTGGTCCAGATGATCCAGCCGGCGATCCCGCCGGCGGAGCTCGGCATGGACCAGCGGCCGCTGACCCGCATCAGCATCTTCATGAACGTGTTCGATGTGCACGTGAACCGCGCGCCGATCGGCGGCGAGGTGATTGCGCTGGCCTATCGGCCCGGCAAGTTCGTCAATGCGGCGCTGGACAAGGCCAGCGAGCATAACGAGCGGCAATCGATCCATCTGCGCACCCGCGATGGACTCAATATCTGCGTGGTGCAGATCGCCGGCCTGGTCGCGCGGCGCATCAAATGCGACCTGGTCGCGGGGCGCGGCGTGCGGGCCGGCGAAAGGTTCGGCCTGATCCGCTTCGGCAGCCGCGTCGATGTCTATCTGCCGGACGGAATCGCCGCCCTGGCCTGCGTCGGGCAGCGCGCCGTCGCCGGCGAAACCGTGCTGGCCGACACAAGGTCGGACGAATCATCGCGGCTTGGCGAAGAGCGGTGAATTGCGGCACACTGTGCCGCCCACTTCAGGAGGGTCGAAACATGCGACGCACCAGATTGCGGGATCATTCGATCAACCGACTGATTCCCAACATGCTGACGCTGTTTGCGCTGTGCGCCGGCTTGACCTCGATCAAGTTCGCACTGGACGGACGGTGGGACCATGCCTGCGTCGCCGTCATCGTGGCGGCCTTGTTCGACGCGCTCGATGGCAGGATCGCGCGGCTGCTGGACAGCACCAGCAAGTTCGGCGCCGAGCTGGATTCGCTTTCCGACTTCATCGCCTTCGGCGTGGCGCCGTCGGTGATCCTCTATGTCTGGACCATGGATCAGGCCGGCCGCATCGGGTGGGGTTGCACCATGTTGTTCAGCGCCTGCATGGCGCTGCGCCTGGCGCGGTTCAACACCAAGCTGGACAATGCCGACGTGCCGGCCTGGCATTCGCGTTTCTTCACCGGCGTGCCGGCGCCCGCGGGCGCCGGGCTGGTGCTGCTGCCGCTGATCGCGTTCAACGAATATGGCAGCGGCTTCGTCGACGCGCCGTTCCTGGTCGGCCTGTGGATGGTGATCTGCTCCGGCCTGCTGGTGAGCCGGATCCCGACCTTTTCCTTCAAGCGCCTGGCGATCACCCAGCGCTGGGTGCTGCCGGCGATGGTGATCGTCGCGGTGTTCGTGGCGTTGCTGGCGAGCGAGACTTGGAACACGGTGCTCGGTTGCGGCGCGCTCTATCTGGCGTCGATTCCGTTCAGCTATCGGCAGTATCAGCGGCTCGCCATGCAGCGGCCAAACGCGCCGACCATCGATCTGCACGCCGAGCAGAATCACGACACGCACTGATCTCGCCTGGGTTCTGGCCGGATGCTGGATCGCGCCGCGCGGCGACTGATCGACCCCACGCTTGAATCGCTTGCCGGCCGTGCCGCCCGGCTGGGTCTGACCGCCGACCAGGTGACTTTGCTGGGCTTCGGTGTCGGGCTCGCGGCCATCGCCGCCATTGCCGCCGAACTTTATTTGCTTGGCCTGGTGTTGCTGTTGTTGAACCGGTTGGCGGACGGGGTGGATGGGTGCCTGGCGCGGCGCACCGGACCGACGGACCTTGGCGGCTATCTCGACATCGTGCTCGACTTCATCATCTATGCCGGGCTGGCCTTCGCCTTTGCCGTGGCCCAACCGGAGAATGCCCTGGCGGCGGCATTCCTGATCTTCTCTTTCATGGGGACGGGATCGAGCTTTCTGGCCTTCGCCATCTTTGCCGCCAAGCGCAAGCTGGACGAGCGGCAGGGGCTGAAGGGCTTCTATTATTTGGGCGGACTCACCGAGGGAACGGAAACGATCCTGCTGTTCGTCTTCATCTGCCTGCTGCCGGGCTATTTCGCGCCAGCCGCCTATGTGTTCGGCGCTCTGTGCTGGCTGACCACCATCGGCCGCATCGCGGCGGCAGTGCAGCGGCTGCGATAGCTATTCAGCCTGGGCAGGTTCGGCGGCGCCGCCGGGACGCCTCGCCCGGCGCCGCGCACGCCAATCGTAATAGCGGCCCTGCAATTCCAGCGCGCAGGGCGTGAACAGCAAGGTCAGGGGCGAGGCGAACAGCACGCCGAAGGTGATGGCGGTCGCCAGCGGCGCCCACCATTGCGTGGAGGGCGCGCCAAAGGTGATGTCGCGCGCCGTGAAGTCGATGGTCATGTGGAAGACCAGCGGCAGCAAGCCCAGCACGGTGGTGAGCTTGGTCAGGATCACCGGGCGCAGGCGCTGCACACCGGTGACCAAAAGCGCGTCGCGGCGCGACTTCATCGTCTTTTTCAGGTGATCGTAGGTGTCGATCAGCACGATGTTGTTGTTCACGATGATGCCGGCCAGCGCGATGATGCCGATGCCGGTCATGACGATGCCGAACGGCTCCTGCATGATGAGCTGGCCGAACATGACGCCGATCGACGACATGACGATGGCGGTCAGCACCAGGAAGACCGAGAAGAAGCTGTTGAATTGCAGCAGCAGGATCAGCGTGATCAGGAACATGGTCGCGGCGGCGGCCAGGGTCAGGAAGTTGGCCGATTCCTGCTGGTCCTCGTCCTGGCCGCGGAAGGCGATGTCGACGGCGGGCGAGATGCCGGTATCGGTCTTCAACCAGGCGCGGATCGCTTCCAGCTCCGTATAGGGCAGCACATCCGGTTTCACGTTGGACTGGACGTCGATCACGCGGGTGCCGTTGATGCGGTGCACCAGCGCCAATTTCGGCTTGGCCTCGCGCTGCACGAAGTTGCTGACCGGCACCGAGCCGTTGGGTGTCGGGATGCGGAGCTGGTCAAGCTCGCTGATGTTGCGGATCTCTTGCGGGAAGCGGGCAACGATGTCGATCTCGTCATCGGCATCGTCGGGACGATAGTCGCCGAACTTGAGGCCGCGCGTCACCAGTTGGATCACATCGCCGACCGCGGTGACGTCCAGCCCGTATTTCGCCGCCTCGGCGCGGTCGACCGCGACCTCCCATTCGATGCCGGGGACGGGGCGCGAATCCTGCACGTCGACCAGGTTCGGCATGGTGTCGAGCTTGGCGCGGACGATGGCCGCCGCCTGCTCCAGCGCTGCAAAGTCGAGCGAGGTCAATTGGATGTGGACCGGCTTGCCTTCGCCGGGGCCACCGTCCTCTTCGGCGATCTGGATCTGAATGCCGGGAATGGGCGCCACACGGTCGCGGATCTCGTTCAGGATGGTGTCGACCTTGCGGCGCTTGTCCCAATCGCCGAACTCGAGGGTGATGGTGCCGATGACGTCTTCGGCCAATTCCTGGCCGCCGGAGCGTCCGCCGACATCGGCCTTGGTCACACTGTAGACGCTGCGCATCTCGCCATGCTTGGCATTGACGGCCAGAACTTCCGCTTCGACCCGCTTCACCAGTTCGTCGCGCTCGACCACCGACATGTTGCCGCGCGCGTGGATTTCGACCTGGGCCACTTCCGATTCGACGTCAGGGAAGAATTCCACGCCGGCATTCCACTGCCGGAAGGCCAGGAAGGTGGCGACCAGGATGCCGATGCCGATGAAGATCACCAGGACGGGATGGCGCAGCGCGCCGCGTAGCGCTATTAGATAAGCCCAATCCAACCCGCGTGCCCGGGCCATCTGTTCCTCGGCCGTCAGGCGCTCGGCCTCGATGGCGTGCATGTCCTCGCCATTCGGCTTGCCGATCAGAGCGCCGATGCAGGGAATGAAGACCATCGCCATCAGCAGCGAAGCGAGAAGTGTCGCGCTCAGCGTGATCGGCAGGTACTTCATGAATTCGCCGGTGAGGCCGGGCCAGAAGGCCATCGGGCCGAAGGCGGCGATGATGGTGAGGATCGAGGACGAGATCGGCCACGCCATGCGCCGCGTCGCCTCGGCATAGGCGGTGCGACGGTCCATGCCGTTCAGCATGCAGCGGTCGGCATATTCAACCAGGATGATGGCGCCGTCGACCAGCATGCCGGTCGCCATGATCAGGCTGAACAGCACCACAATGTTGATGCTGATGCCGAAGCCCGCCAGCATCAGGATGCCGATCAGGAACGAGCCGGGCACCGCGACGCCGACGATGAGGCCGCCGCGCAAGCCGAGTGAGGCAACGACGATGACCAGCACCAGGACCACCGCCGTGATCAGGCTGTTCTCCAATTCGCCCAGCATGGAGCGGATTTCCTTGGAGCTGTCCTGCGAATAGGTGACCTTTACCTGCTCGGGCCAGGATTTGCGCTCCTGGTCCACCAGGGCGCGCACCTGCTCGATCGTCTCGATCACGTTCTGCCCGGCGCGCTTGGAGACTTCGAGGCCGATGGCAGGCAGGCCGTCGATGCGCGCCAGCGATTCCGGGTCCTTGAAGGTGCGCCGCAGGGTGGCGATGTCCTTGACCTGGACCACGGCGTCGCCGCTGACCTTCAGCGGCATGTCCAGGATGTCGGCGGCGGATTCAAAGAGCCCCGGCACCTTGATGGCGAAGCGGCCTTGGCCGGTATCCATGGTGCCGGCGGCAACCAAGCGGTTGGAGCGGGCGACGATGGTGCCGATCTCGTCCAGCGCCAGGCCATAGGCTTCGACGCGCAACGGGTCGATGACAAGCTCGACCAGCTCCTCGCGCTTGCCGCTGATCGGCGCTTCCAGCACGGCGGGAATGGCTTCGATCTTGTCCTGCAGGCGCTCGGCGAGCTTCAACAGCGATCGCTCAGGAACGTCACCGGAGAGAGTCACGACCAGCACCGGGAAGCGGCTGAAGGCGACTTCCTGCACGAAAGGCTCGTCGGCATCTTCCGGCAAGTCGGGCTTGGCCAGATCGACTTTCTCGCGCACATCGTCCAGCGCCTTGTCGATGTCGTAGCCGGCTTGGAATTCCAGCACCACGCTGCCGCCGCCGAGATAGGCGAGGGCGGTGAATTCCTTCAGCCCCTCGATGGTGCGCAGCTCCTGCTCCATCGGCCGGATCAACAGACGCTCGGCATCGTCGGGCGACACGCCCTCCAGCGACAGCATCACGTAGATGTAGGGCAGCTGGATGTCCGGCCACTCTTCCTTGGGCAGGTTCTTGTAGGTGATCCAGCCGGCAACCAGCAGCAGCACGAGGCCCGCGAGGACGACGCGCGAATTGTCGATGATAGCTTCGACAAGCCGGTTCATTGCGGCGTCGCTGTCGGCGCCGACGGCGCTTCAACCGGGCGCACGAGCTGGCCGTCGAGCACGAAATCCTGGCCGACCACGATCATGCGCGCCTTCTCCGCCAGTCCGACGATCCACAGGCCCGTCGGATCCTCGCGCAGGATCTCCACCGGCGTGAAGCGCACCTTGTTTGCCTCATCGACCAGCTTCACGCCGACCTCGCCGCTCGGCCCCAGAGTGAGGATCGCGGGCGAGATGCGATGCGCCGGCACCGCGTCGACCGGGATCACCAGCTCGGCGGACAGGCCATCGCGGATCGCGTAATCGGCATTCGGCACCTCGACCTCGATGCGGAAGGTGCGGGTCTCCTGCTCGGCGCGGGACGAGATGAAACGCAGCTTGCCAGCGACCTGGCGGCCGTCCAGCAGCCGCGCCTGCGCGTCGCCGCCGATCTCGAGCTGGCCGACATCGCGTTCGGTGGCGTAACCGACCAGCACGATCGGATCGAGGTCGATGATGGTGGCGACCGGATCGGCGACCTGCAGATAGCTGCCGACTTCGATGGCGCGCACATCCAGCACGCCTTCGATCGGAGCCTCGATCGATAGATGCCCGATCTCGATTTCCATCGCCGCCACTTGCGCCTGCGCCAATGCGAGGTTCGCTGCCAGCTCGGTCAGATTGAGCTTCGGCGTGAAGCCCTTCTC
>DASZQC010000228.1:0-4958 GCA_035549815.1 Dongiaceae bacterium | reverse complement strand
CCCTCGCGCTCCAGCACGTCCAGCACCGCCAGCCCGGCGGCGCAGGAGACATTGTTGCCGCCGAAGGTCGAGAAGAAGATGCCCTGGTCGACCAGCGCCTGGACGATCTCCGGCCGCGTCACCACCGCGCCCAGCGGATGGCCGTTGCCGATCGGCTTGCCCATGCAGACGATGTCTGGCGTCACGCCATGGAGCTGGAAGCCCCACATCGCCTCGCCCTGGCGACCAAAGCCGGTCTGCACTTCGTCGGCGATGCAAAGGCCGCCCGCTTTGCGCACGCGGTCATAGACGCCCTGGAGATAGCCCTTGGGCGCATCGAGCACGCCGTTGGTCAGGAACCCGGCATCGGCGATGAACATGGCCGGCTTGTGGCCGCCCTCGGCCAGCGACGCGATGGCGCGGTCGGCATCGGCGGCGTAGCGCTCGGCAATATCGTTTGCGCCGCGGCGATAGGGGCCCCGGTAATCATCCGGCCCGATCAGCTTGCGGACGTGGGGCCGGTCATGGCCGGCGCGCATCTCCGGCGACAGGGCTTCGACCGCGTCGGTCCAGCCGTGATAGGCATATTCCATCACCAGGGCGCCGGTGTTGCCGGTGAAGGCCTTGGCCAGGCGCCAGCCGAGATCGACCGCCTCGCTGCCGGAATTGACGAACATGCAGGAGGTGAGGCCCGCCGGGAACTGCGCGCTCAGCCGCTCGGCGAATTGCAGCACCTCGTCGAACAGATAGCGCGTGTTGGTGTTGAGGATAGACGCCTGCCGCGCAATTGCTTCGACCACATGCGGATGGCAATGGCCGACATGCGGCACGTTGTTATAGACGTCGAGATAGCGTCGCCCGGTGATGTCGGTGAGCCAGGCGCCTTCGCCGCGCACCATGTGCAGCGGCTTGTCGTAGAACATGTAGGTCTGCGGCCCCATCACGCGCTTGCGCCAGGCCAGCATGCGCGCGCGGTCGGCATCGATTTCGCTCTCCGCGATGCGCGGCAGGATGACGGAGCGCGCCGGCTCGATCACCCGCTGGAACGCGGCGGTCGCCTTGTCGCGGCCGATCGCTTCCAGCGCATGCAGCGCGTCGCGGCATGGCACCGCGTAGACCTCGACATAGCTCGGATCATCTGTGATCTGCTGCCGTCGCGTCGCCAGCACGGCGAGGGTCAATGCCTGCCGTACCTGGACCAGGTCGAACAACTGCGTAATGTCCGCCGCCGTCATCGGCAGATGCGCGTGATAGCCGGCCACCAGCTCCGCGATCGCCTCGATCGGGCGGTCGGTTTCCATCGCCGCCTCGGAGCCGGAATTCGCCAGCTCCAGCACCAGCGGCCCGTGCACCATGTCGCCGAAATCGATCAGGCCGGTGATGCGCTGCGGGTGCTGTTCGTTGACCAGCAGGTTGTGGAAGTTGATGTCGTTGTGGATGACCTGCGCGCGCAGGCTGCTCAAGCGCGGCAGGCAGTCTGCAGCGAAGCGGTCGATGACACGCTCGGCCGCGGCGCGATCCGCCTTGTCCTCGAGCAGCGCGAGCTGAGGCCGCAGGCGCGGCGTGTGGCGCGCATCCCAGACGATCTCGCGCCCGGCCGCCGGATGGAAATAGCCGGCCAAGGCGATGTCCACGCGCGCGGCAAAGCTGCCGACTTCGCGCAACGGCGCGGGCCGCGGTTTCGCTTCCATCAGCGGCACGCCAGGCAGGTAGTCCAGCATCCACACCGCATGGCGTCGGCCGGCCGTGTCGATCGTGTGGCAAAGCTGGCCGCCGCTCTTGTCGCGGATGACGCGAGGCAAGGCGAGCGAGACGTCTTCGCGCGCGATCCAGTTCAGCGCCTGGATCTGAAAGTCGAGCGTCGCCTCATCCTCGTCCGGATGCACGAGCTTCAGGACGTGCTCGCGCCCGTCGCTGGCCTTCAGGTGAAAGATGCGGTCGCGCTCCGAGTAAAATTCCTTCGCCTGCGCCGCGATGCCGTAGAGATCGCGCGCCAGGCGTTCCGCGTCGGCAATCGTGAAGACGGGCCGCGTGACGTCGAGGAATTTGACCGGAACGGTTTCTGCTGTCTGAGCCATGATGCGCGAGAGATAAGCGGAGAAAGTCCCGCCTGTCCACCCCCGCTCGACGGCATCAATCCCGCCGCGCGTAGCGCCCCACCGCCTGCTTCAGCAGGTCGTGCGGAATGGCGTGAACAACGCGGCCCTGCCAGCCGGTCATCGTCTCCGCCGCGATCATCGCGTTCCAGATCGCTTCCTCGGTCGCTTCCGCCGCCGCCTGGAAGAGGGGCGTGCATTCGTCCATGCCCAGCATGCGCATGTTCGTCATCGGACTTTTCATCGGCACCTTGTTGCCGGTGGAGAAGGCGAGGAAGATGTCGCCCGACGAGTTGGAGCCGAAGCCGCCGACCCAGGCCAGGCCCGTCGTCGCGCGCCGGGCCAGACGCTGGCACTGGATCGGCAGCAGCGGTGCGTCGGTCGCCAGGATGACGATGATCGATCCCTGGTCGGTCGGCTTCTTCGGCCGCGTGCGCTCCGGCACCTCGACCACCGCGTCGGGAATCTCCAACCCCACCGGCGCGTGGCCGCAGCGCAGCAGGTTGCGCATGCCGTAATTCGCCTGCACCAGCGCGCCGACGGTCCAGCCGCCTTCGCTCTGCGGCAGGCGGCGCGAGGCCGTGCCGGTGCCGCCCTTGAATTCGTGGCAGATCATGCCGGTGCCGCCGCCGACATTGCCCTCCGGCACCGGGCCGCCCTTGGCGTTCTCCAGCGCCGCGATGGCGTCTTCCGTCGTCACCGGGAACTGCTCGGCGTCGGACAGCCAGCCGTCCCAGGTCTCCGCCGTCACCGGCAGATGCCAGGCCATTTCGATGCTGCGCTTCGCCGCGAGGCGGCAGATCGCATCGCGCACCACGCCGACCGCGTGGGTGTTGGTGATGCAGATGGGCGAGGCGAGCAGGCCCTGTTCGGCGAGCCAGATGGTGCCGGTCATTTCGCCATTGCCGTTGAAGGAATGGAAACCGGCCGGGATGAAATCGGTGAAGATGTCCGGCGACGGCCAGATCGCCGTGACGCCCGACCGGGCCACGTGCGGCTGGTCGCGGATGATGGTGGTGACGCCGACGGAAACGCCCGCGACGTCGGTAATGGCGTTGAGCGGCCCCGCAGGCATCTGGCCCAGGCGGACGCCCAGGTCGCGCAATCTTGGCTTGGACATGAATCGGACTTCGGTTGGTAGGGGCGGCGATTATGCCTTGGCTTCGTCCAGCTCGGGAAGCCTCATCCAACCCGGCACGTCGGGGGAAATCTTGGCGCCGCCAGCGCTGAATTCCGGCATGCCGCCGGCCAGCGCTTCCAGCCGCACCATGGCAAAGCCGCGCGTGCCGTCGCCGATGACGCTGCGGATCTCGCCCATCTCCTTGTCGCCGAGCAGCAGCGGCGTGCCCGGTTCCGGTGCCGGGCCGGCGATGCGCACCGGCAGCAGCCGCTTGCGCACCAGGCCGCGATAGCGGGTGCGCGCGGTCAGCTCCTGGCCCATATAGCAGCCCTTCTGCCAGTCGATGGCATTGAGCTCGTCCAGGCCGTTCTCCAGCGGAATGGACTTTTCCGGCACCAGTTCCTGTGGCGCGTCCGGGACGCCGAGGCTGGCGCGCAGGCGGTGGTAATGACCGCCGCTGACATCGTCGCCGGCCTGGAGGCCGCCCAGGATCTCCGCCGCTTTGGCGCGGGGCAGGATCAGCCGGACGCCCAGTTCCGCCAGCCGGGGGTCGACATAGGCGATGCCGCCGCCAAAGGCGGTCGCCGCCCCGGCTGTGGCGGCCAGCCCGACCGCCTGGGCGGCGCCGGTCCCGAACAACAGGGCGACGCACCAGCCCGAATCGACGTCGCCGATCGCCACCTTGGCCCGCAACCGGTACATGGACAGGCGCTTGATCAGGTCGGCGCGGCGGTCGGCGGCGCAATCGACCAGGTAGCTGTCTTCCTGGCCGGCGATGAACAGGTCGAACAGGAACCGCCCCTGGGCGGTCAGCAGGGTGGCGTAGATGGCCCGGTCGTCCGCGACCTTGGCGGTGTCGTTGGAGATCAGGCCCTGCAGGAAGGCCTGGCGATCCTCGCCCGATACCCGGATCAGCCCGCGCTCTGCCGGGATATGAAAGTAAATCTCGCTCATGGCCTCAACGGCTTCCAATCGACTCTTAACGAGGGCCATGCGGCCCGAATCACCCACCCGGCAGCATCCCAGGACGCCGGGGCCGGTCATCGACCTTTTTCAGATTTAGAATTTCGGCAACTGGTCCAGGATTTGCAACCATGCTAGGTGAAGGGGGAACACGAGGGCCAGACGAGTCACCAAGGATAAAAACAAGGAGTTTGCCACGATGACGCTTTCGGCCGAGGATTTCTGGACCTTCAGCCTCGATTTCTACGAGCGGCCGAATGTGGGAAAAGCCTGCCTCTCGTTGCAGGACCGGCGCGGTGCGGACGTCAATCTGCTGCTGCTGTCATGCTATTTGGCCAGCAAGGGCCATATCCTGGACGAGACCCATCTTTCCATCGCCGACGGCATGACCGCCGGCTGGCGCGCCGCCGTATTGCAGCAGCTCCGCCAGGTACGCCGCCGACTTCCCAAATTCTCCGAGGACGTGCCGGAGGATGCCCGCAAGGAAGTGCACAAGAAGCTGCTCGACGCCGAGCTGGCGGCGGAGCACGTGGCGCACCGCCTGATCATCGGCCGGCTGAAGGACGAAGTCCTGCCCGTCGAGGGCGGCAACGCCAAGGAGCGGGCCGAGAAATCGCTGAAGATCTATCTGCGCCGCCTGGCCCCCAGCCAGGACGAGCGCGACCTCGCCGACATCGGCGCGGTGGTCTCGGCGCTTTAGCGGTAGCGCAAACTTTCGACGCAGAGCTCGCGTCCAACACTCTCCCTAACCCTCCCCCAAGCTTGGGGGAGGGGATTCAGTTTTCGAGTTAATGCGCATC
>DASZQC010000227.1:0-4223 GCA_035549815.1 Dongiaceae bacterium | reverse complement strand
TGAACCATATCCTGGGCCTGGTTTCGCTGGCGGCGATGGAGGCCGGGCGGGACGTGTTCCTGGCCTTCTGGCGCCTGCCGCTGGTCGAGCCGCTGCTGCTGCTCGCCATCACCGTGCATCTCGCCATCGGGCTGCGGGCGCTCTACCGGCGCAAGAGCCTGCGCATGCCGGCGCTGGAAGCGGCGCAACTGATCCTGGGCTTGAGCGCGCCGCCGCTCCTGATCCTGCACGTGCTGGGCACCGCCGCGGCGCACCACATCTACGGCCTCGACGACCGCTACGAATTCGTGCTGTGGGCGATCTGGATCGCCGACCCGACCATCGGGCTGATGCAGGTGGCGGCGCTGATCGTCACCTGGATCCATGGCTGCATAGGGCTCAATTTCTGGCTCCGGGTGAAGCCCTGGTTTCCGCGCTGGCGTTGGGCCTTGGGCGCCGCGGCCCTGCTGATCCCGGTGCTGGCGCTGCTGGGCTTCGCCGACGGTGGGCGCGAGGTGGCGCGCCTGGCGCAGGATCCGGCCTGGCTACCGCAGATGCTGGCCGACGTGAACGCGCCGGCGGGGCCGGAGATCGCCGCTCTCTATCAGGCGCGGGACTGGCTGCTCGGCGGTTTCACCGTGCTGGTCGCCGGCGTCTTCGCGGTGCGGACTTTGCGCATCCTGGCGACGCGGCACCGCGCCATCGCCGTTTCCTATCCCGACGGCCGCAAAGTGGTGATCCAGCCCGGCACGACCTTGCTGGAAGCGAGCCGCATGGGCGGCATTCCGCATGCGTCGGTGTGCGGCGGGCGCAGCCGCTGCTCCACCTGCCGCGTGCATGTGCTGGCCGGGATCGAAGAACTCGCGCCGCCGGGCGAGGAAGAGGCTCGGGTGCTGGCGCGCATCGGCGCCGCGCCGTCGGTGCGCCTCGCCTGCCAGGTCCGCCCCTCGGCACCCATCACCATCCAGCCGCTGATGCCGCCGGGCGTCAGCGCACCGCAAGCTTTGTTCGGCGCCGAGCAGAGCCAGGGCAAGGAGCAGGAGGTGGCGATCCTGTTCGCCGATATCCGCGGCTTCACCGGCCTGGCCGAGCGCCGCCTGCCCTATGACGTGGTGTTCCTGCTGAACCAGTATTTCCGCACCACCGGTACGGCAATCCAGCAGGCCGGCGGCCACGTCGACAAATTCATCGGCGACGGCGTCATGGCGGTGTTCGGCCTGCACGGCCGCGCAGACATGGCGGCGGCCCAGGCGCTGGACGCCGCGCGGCGCATGGCCGAAGGGCTGGAGATCTTCAATTCCCAGCACAGCATCGAGCTGAAGACCGGCCTGAAGATCGGCATCGGCGTGCATTTCGGGCCGGCCATCGTCGGCCAGATGGGCTTCGCCCCGGCCCTGTCACTGACCGCGATCGGCGACACGGTCAATATCGCCAGCCGGCTGGAGGCCGCGACCAAGGAAGTCGGCTGCCAGCTTTTGGTCTCCGAGGCGGCGGCCAAGGCGGCGGTGATGAACCTGGACAATGCCCGGCGCAGCGAGATCGCCTTGCGCGGCCGGCGCGAGCCGCTGATCGCCTATGCGATTGACGATGCGCGTGAGCTTGGGGCATGAGCTAGAGCCGATGACCGACCTCACGCCACTCCGCCTCGACCACGCCTACGTCCGCGCCGCGCCGACCAGCCCCTATTGGTCGCTGGCGCCGCACTCCATCCAGCAGCACACCGATTCCTCCTGTTCGCTGGCGACCGCCGCCATGCTGGTGAATGCGGTCCTGGGCCAAGAAGGATTATTGAAGATCGGCGCGGCCGTCGGCGAGCTGAGCCTGCTGGACCGGCTAAAGGACGAAGTGTGGCGGGCCGCGATCCACCACGAGACGGGCCACGGCCAGACCCTGACGGAATTCGCCGATGCGATGGCGCGGGCGCTGGCCAGTTTTGACTGCGCCGAACGCTGGCGCATCGAGGCGATGCCGGTGCTGGATGCGGAAGCCTGCCTGCCGGTCTTGCGCGCGACGTTGTCGGCGTTGGAAAACGGCACCACCGGCTTCGTCGCCTCGAACTTCCATCTCGATTTGTTCTATGGCGACGGCACGGATATCGGCCATTTCTCGCCCATCGGCGCCTATGATCCGGCCAGCGACCGCGTGCTGATGCTCGACGTCTACAAGAAGGATTACGAGCCGATGTGGGCGCCGCTGCCCCGCCTTGCCAAGGCGATGGCGACGAAAGGCAAGCGCACCGGCGAGCCGCGCGGCTATGCGGTGGTGAGCAGGATCGCCTGAAAACGAACGGGCCGCCCCTCGCGGGACGGCCCGGCATTAAATCGCTTGTGCGGCCGGCTTACGACAGCCCGTGGTCTTCCTTGTAATCCTCGATCGCGTCTTCGAGGTCGTCGAATTCGTCGCAATCGCCGCAGGCGTTCTTCAACACCGCCAGACGCGCCTCGGCCTTCGGCAAATCGTTCAGCTCCAGATAGAGCTCGCCCATATATTCGTTGGCGCCGAGATGGTTCGGCTCCAGGTTCAGCGCCTTGGTGTAATAGGTCATCGCCTTGGCCTTGTCGCCCAGCTTGCGGTTGCTGTAGCCGAGCAGGTTCAGCGCGTCGGCATATTCGCCCTTTTCCTGGATCGACTTCTGCAGCAGCGGAATCGCCTTGGCATATTCCTCGTCATCGACGAAGTCCTTGGCCTGCTTGTAGAGATCGGCCTGGGCCGGTTCCGGCGTCGAATCGGAGCCCATGGCGAAGGCGGCCGCTGGCGCCACCAGAAGGCCCAGCGCCAGCCAGGCAGCCAAGCGGAAATCCTGTCGTTTCATATCGGCTTCTCCTCAGTGAAAAGTGGGCGCATCCTGTCGCCGGGTCGCGCGATGGTCAGTGAAGCAAGTCACAGATGATGGAACGCTGACGAAAAACGCGGCATCACAAGCACGTGACCTTGGGCCGGTGAAATCTAGCCGTAGCGCTCCTCCATCCAGGGATCGCCGTGATTGTGGTAGCCGCGCACTTCCCAGAAGCCGGGCCGGTCGTCCTTGGCGAGGATGATCCGTTTCACCCATTTGGCGCTTTTCCAGAAATAGAGCTTGGGCACCACCACGCGCACCGGCCCGCCATGCTCCAGGGTGAGCGGCTCCCCCTGCCAGTGCGTCGCGAGCAGCGCGTCGGGCGCCGCGAATTCCTCCAGCGGCAGGTTGGTGGTGTAGGTGTCATAGGATTGGAACAAGGCGAACCTCGCCTCTGCCGTCGGCCGCACCAGCGCCAGCAGGTCGGCGACGCGCACGCCGCGCCAGTCATTGTCATAGCGCGACCACGAGGTGACGCAGTGGATGTCGCTGCGCAGGTCCGATTGGGGAAGCCGGTTGAAGGCGTCCCAATCCAGCCGGACCGGGTTCTCCACCAGCCCGTCAATCGCGAGGCGCCACAGTTTCAAGTCGATCTTGGGCTGAACGCCCAAATCCAGGACCGGCCAAGTCTTCACCTCGCGCTGACCCGGCGGCAGCCGGTCCGGGGCCGGGTCGGCGTTCCTGCCGGTCAGCAGGCGGCCTTCCTCGGCCCATTCCCGCTTGCGCCGGATCAGCTTGTCCCGGGCTCCAGCGGGGACCTTGGCACCATCGTTTTCGGGCTCTGGCATGGGTCTTCCTTAATGGGGCCGGATCATACCGCCGGCTCTGTGATTCCAACGATGATAAGACGGTCACAAAGGCCAGTTGGATGCATATTTCACACCGTTTCGATGCAAAAATAGGTGGATTGCTTCGTTGCAATAGTACGGTGCAACCTGTAAGAAATCCGCGGGATTGGGCCAATTCCCAAGAATTTTCTGTGATTTAGAAGGTTGCGATGGCTGAGTTGCGTCTCGCCCACGGTCTGCGTTTCGAAGAGCTGTATGACCCCGCCGGGGTCGCCAAGATCGACGCCTTGTTCCTGGCCGCCCTGCGCCAGACGGACGAGGGTCTGGCCGGCCGTTTGCTGGCAGCGCGGGCGGAGCCCAAGAGCCTGGACGCCAAGGCCGAATCCAGCCTCATCATCGAGACAGCGCCGCATTTGGACGATTTCCTGGGCGAGCTGTTCGGCATCGCCGCCGAGGTGGCGGACTTGCGCCGGCAGCATTCCGAGCTGGCGCCGATCTATGCTGTGAAGCGCCTGTTCGTGCAGCGCCGGGCGCTGAAGGCGCACCCCGAAGCGGAAGCCAACAGCTTCGACGCCGACGCGATCCGCACCGAGCTGACCGGCCTGTTCGGCGGCACGTTC
>DASZQC010000226.1:0-6857 GCA_035549815.1 Dongiaceae bacterium | reverse complement strand
GGAGGAGCGAACCCAGGCGCGCAGTTTCTCCTTCTGCGCCAACTCGCGCAGGGCAAGCCCGCTCGCTTCGTCGCCGCCGATGAAGCGGAAATTGTCCTTG
This sequence comes from Dongiaceae bacterium, assembly GCA_035549815.1. Taxonomy (GTDB): domain Bacteria; phylum Pseudomonadota; class Alphaproteobacteria; order Dongiales; family Dongiaceae; genus Dongia_A. The sequence goes on along the minus strand of DASZQC010000226.1, from coordinate 6,757 downwards.
CCCAGGCGGAAGATGGTGCAGTCGTCCAGCATGCCGCCGGTTTCGTGGCACATGGCGGAATAGACCACCTGGCCTTCCGACAGGCGCCGGATATCGCGCGTCACCGCGCGCTGCAGCAAGGTCTCCGCGTCCGGCCCGGTCACCTCGAACTTGCGCAGCGGCGACAGGTCGATCATCACCGCCGCCTCGCGGCAGGCCCAGTATTCGGCAGTCGGCCCTTCGTTGTTGAAGCGGCTGGGCAGCCAGTAGCCGCGATATTCGACGTAGTTGCGGGTCAGCGCCGAGAGGCGCGGATGGAACGCGGTTTCCTTGGTCATCTGAGGCTCTGCGTCAGGAGTCATGCGAAAGGCCACCGCGCGCGAGAAGCGCTCCTCTTTCGGATAGGTTCGGATATGGACCGGCGTCGGGTTCCAGCCGTTGGCTGCGTCGATATCGTCCGGGCAGGCCGACGAGACACAGACCAGGTCGGTCAAGGCGCGCATCAGCACGAAATCGCCAGGGCGCGACCAGGGCTCGTCGAGGTAGAGTACGTTATTGTGGTCGATGCCGGTGTTGTAGAACAGGTTCAGCGCCGCCCAGCCGCGCCGCCTTTTGATGCCGTACGGCGCCAGCGCGTCGCTGAAATTGTCCGAGCAATTGGCATGGCCGAAATAACCGAGGTCCTCGTAATACTTCGAGGTGCAGGCCAGCGCGAAATTGTCGTGCCGCCCGCAGGTGTCTTGCACCACTTCCACCAACGGCTGGAAGTCCTGGTCGAACACCTTGGCGAACAGGCCCGGCCCCGGATAGCCGCGCGCGGTCAGGGTGCGCGTCACCGTGTTGTCGAGGTCGCGCTCAATGCCCTTCTGCAAGGCGCGGGCATTGAAGCAGTGGAAGTCGGAGCATTGCCGGCCGAACAAATCGACGATCTGGATATACTCGCCTTCCTTCACCTCGTAGGCCAGCGCCGAGGCCTTGGGCACCTCGAAATCAAGGATCGCGTCAGCCAGCGGATCGGGGAGCCGCGCCACCTCTTCCGACATGGGCGCGGCACGGGCGATGCGCACCTCGATATCGGTCGCGGTGTCGTGCGCGTCCGGCGACATGGCGACGCCGGGCGCCGTCACGACCAGCAGCCCGGCACCGTTCGCCGTGAACTCTTCGCGCGTTCCGGCGGCACTGTCGCCACCGAACAGGCGGATGGCCTGGCCCTGACCGACGTCCAGTCCGCGGCGGCGCAAACCCGCAAGCACCTTGCGGGCATCTTCGGAACCGCCGGCGAGGATGTCGCGCAACCCATCGGCTACGCCGCAGGCCTTGCCGCCGATCAGGCCGGGATCGATCCGGCCGGTGGCATCGGCAGCCACGATCTCGCAGGGTTGCCGCCCCTCCACGTCGATCACGGAAATCCGGTCGCCCGGAGCGATGGCGATGACGGCGGCCCCGCCGCCACGAACGGTGTAACGCTCGACTCCAGGGGGTAGGATGGGCAGGCGGCGGTCGATCAGCATAGGCGGATTCCAGCGCCAAAACGTGCCGTCCGGCGCCTCCGGCGGGTGCGCATCCGCACTACGCTGACGCCCGGAGAAATGCTAAAAGATGCCCAGTTTCCGATCAACGGCCAAAAAGACCGGCCATCCGGAAATGGGCCTGAATTGGTTGCGGAGTCACGAGTTCGGAATGGAGCAGGATACCGGCCTACATAACGAGGGCATCGACCCGCGCGAGTTTCGCAGCGCGCTGGGCTGTTTCCCGACCGGGGTCACCATCATCACCACCCTCGACCCGCGGGGCGACAGCATCGGCATCACCGCCAACAGCTTCAACTCGGTGTCGATGGACCCGCCGCTGATCCTGTTCAGCCTGGGGCGCAAGGCCTATTCCATGCGCGCCTTCCTCTCCACCGACCATTTCGCCGTCAATGTGCTCAGTATGGAGCAGTTGCACCTCTCCAACCGCTTCGCCAAGGCGTCGGAGAACAAATGGGCCGACGTGCATTTCGAATTGTGGGATTCCGGCGTGCCGATCCTGCCGCATTGCGCCGCCAACTTCGAATGCCGGACCGAGCATACCTATGACGGCGGCGATCATGTGATCTTCGTCGGCCGCGTCATCCGCATGCGCCACGATCCCGCGATCAAGCCGCTGCTGTTCCACCAGGGCCAGTACCGGGCAGTGGAAATCCAGACGTGAGGGAAATCCAGACGTGAGCGCGGCCGAGTCCAACAACGTCGTCCTGACCGACGTTGCCGCCCAGGCGTTGCGCGACGACTTCCTCGGCTGGCAATGCCGCTTGCGGCAATTGTCCGCCCGCCAGGCCGGCGGGCGGCCGCTCTCCGGCATGCGGCCGCAGGTGCTGTCGCCGGGCGGCGACGTTCTGGCCGACGGCATCACCGTGCTGATCGTCGAGCACGACCCGGCGAACAGCACGCAATTGTTCGAGTTCCAGTGCAAGCGCACCAACGATCCCATCGAGCGTTACGACAAGATCCTGGAGCTGCTGTCCGCCAATTACTTCCAGTATCCGCAGAATTTCAGCGACACGATGACGGCCTTGTTCGGGGCGGCATCGGACCTGCCGCCGGCCCTGCTGCATCTCGGCCGCTGCCTGCTGGAGTTCGAGCAATTCACCCAAGCCTATCGCGTGCCGTGCGAGGTGACCGAACTCAGCCAGGAGCACGCCTTCTACCAGGCGACCTACTGGCACAACCACATGTTCAACCCCGCCATGCCGCCCAACACACGGGTCCTCGCCTTCAAGCCCGATTGGCCGCACGCCAGCCAGTGGCGGACGGAGGAGTAGGCCTGAAAGCTGTCATCCCGCCAAGCCGCGCAGCGGCGCAGAGCCGGGACCCATGCGATGTTTCAGCTTAGCACAGGAGATAGCGGCGAATTGGCGACCGCCGCATGGGTCCCGGATCAGCCGCTTTGCGGCTGATCCGGGATGACAATAGGGGAAGTGAAAGGAACTAGAACTTCTTATACGCCCGCTTCAGATCCCACAGCGGGTGCTTCTTCGACATCTGGAACTTGATCAGCAGCTCGCGGGCCATCATGTCGCGGCCTTGCTGGTCCTCCGGCAGCTTCACGTCGGGCGGGATGGTGACCCAGCCATTGACGTTGCGGTCGAAGATGGCGGGCCGGCCTTCCTCGTAGCCCATATGGACGTCCTCCAACCAGTTGAGGTCGTCCCAGCCCATCATCTCCATGTCTTTGGTGAGGAAGGGCGTGACGCGCGAATAGTCGGGCACCAGGTTCACATCGTAGCGATAGCCGATGTGCTGGCCGATCTCCTTCTCGCGCTTGCTGTCGAGGCCGGCGGCGTCCTTGATGAACTTGTCGACGTCCTGGCCTTTGGTCGGTTGCGTTGCCATGGGGCGTCTCCCTTAGTAGCGGGTCATTTCGGGGCGGCCGACGGTGTGCTGGGTGCCGGCCAGCGGCACCATGGCCATGGCCGAAGCTTCCATGGTCAGCGCGGCCAAATCTTCCGGCTCCAGCGAGTGCACGTCGGTCTTGCCGCAGGCGCGCGCCATCATCTGGCATTCAATGGTCAGCGTGTGCAGGAAGTTGTAGACGCGCTCCGCTGCCGCATCGGGATCCAGGCGCTTGCGCAGCACCGGGTCTTGCGTGGCGACGCCGACCGGGCAGCGGCCCGTGTGGCAGTGATAGCAATAGCCGGCCTCGACGCCCATTTCCTTCTCGTAATCGGCCTCGGGGATGTCCTTGTTGCAGTTCAAGGCCATTAGCGCCGAGTGACCGATGGCGATCGCGTCGGCGCCGAGCGCCAGCGCCTTCGCCACGTCGGAGCCGTTGCGGATGCCGCCGGCATAGACCAGCGAGATCTCGCCCGACATGCCGAGATCGTCCAGCGCCTTGCGCGCCTGGCGGATCGCCGCCATGCCAGGCACGCCGGTATCCTCGGTCGCGAGGTGCGGACCGGCGCCGGTCGAGCCCTCCATGCCGTCGATATAGATCGAGTCCGGACCGCACTTGATCGCCATGCGCACGTCGTCATAGACGCGGGCAGCACCCAGCTTGAGCTGGATCGGGATCTCGTGATTGGTAGCTTCGCGGATCTCCTGGATCTTCAGCGCCAGATCGTCGGGACCGAGCCAATCCGGATGGCGCGCCGGCGAGCGCTGGTCGATGCCGGCCGGCAGCGAGCGCATCTCCGCCACCTGGTCGGTCACCTTCTGGCCCATCAGATGGCCGCCGAGGCCGACCTTGCAGCCCTGGCCGATGAAGAACTCGCAGCAATCGGCAAGCTGCAGGTGGTGCGGGTTGAAGCCGTAGCGCGACTGAATGCACTGGTAGAACCACTTGGAGGAATAGCGCCGCTCGTCCGGGATCATGCCGCCTTCGCCGGAGCAGGTCGCGGTGCCGGCCATGGTGGCGCCGCGTGCCAGCGCAATCTTGGCCTCGAACGACAGGGCGCCGAAGCTCATGCCGGTGATGTAGACCGGGATGTCGAGTTCCAGCGGCCGCTTGGCGCGCGGGCCGATGATGGTCTTGGTCAGGCACTTCTCGCGATAGCCCTCGATGACGAAGCGGGTCAGCGTGCCGGGCAGGAAGGTCAGATCGTCCCAATGCGGGATCTTCTTGAACAGCGAGAAGCCCCGCATGCGGTAGCGGCCGAGCTCCGACTTGATATGGATGTCGTCGATGACCTCGGGCGTGAAGATGCGGCTCTGGCCCAGCTTGCTGGTGTCTCGCTTGGCTTTCTTCACAGGTTGGGCCTGCGGCGCGACTTTCTCTTGCGACATGTTGCGGGTCCTTTCCTATGAAGCCTTAGAGGACGATCTTCTTTTCAGAAGGCTCGAGGTTGTCGTAGTTCCAGAGCTGCTTGCCGGCGACGATCTTGGTCATGTTCCTGACGCCGTTCGGCGCCTCCAGCCCGTACATCTTCAGCTTGCGCTCCAGCCACTGGGCCTCGAGGTCCGTCATCTCGCCTTCAACGGCGTCGACGCCGAGGCCGGCGATCTTGCCGCCGACGAAGATAGTGCCGTCATACATGGAATCGCCGAGGTTCTTGCCGGCATCGCCCAGGATGACCATGCGGCCGCGCTGCATCATGAAGCCGCAGAAGGCGCCGGCCCGGCCACCGATCAGGATCGAGCCGCCCTTCTGGTCGATGCCGACGCGGGCACCCACGTCGCCCTTGCACACCAGGTCGCCGCCACGGATCGCCGCGCCGAAGGTGGAGCCGGCGTTCTTCTCGATCACCACCTTGCCGGACAGCATGTTCTCCGCGCAGGACCAGCCCACGCGGCCCGAAATCGTGATGTTCGGACCGTCGATGAGGCCGCAGCCGAAATAGCCCAGGCTGCCCTTGATGTGCAGGTTGAGACGCTGCAGCAGGCCGACCGCGACGCCATGCTTGGCGCCCGGGTTGTGCATGACGATGGTGCCGTTGCCCGCCTTCATCAGCTCGCGGAGCTTGAGGTTGATCTCCTTGGCGGAGAGCGGCCCGGCGTCGAACTCGGCGCGCCGGTTGAAATCGACGTCGTAGCCGTCGGGATAGAGGAAATTCTCTTCTTCGGTGGGCGAGAAGAAACGCTGCTGGGTCTTGCCCGACAGCTTTTCCATATGCATGCCCATCTGCATCGAACGCTCAGCCATGCTTGGCCATCTCCCAGAACTTGGACCGTTTCGGCCCTACGCCTGAACTTTCGGGAAGGCGGGCGGTCTTACGCCCGCGCCTCCGCCTTCCACACCCGCACTTCGCCTTCATATGGATCCCAGGTGTCGATCTCGTGCGGGAACACGCTGCGGATCGCCACCTCTTCCGAGGCCAGCGCGATGAAATCGTCGCTCTCGTAGAGCACCATCGGCTTGGCGGCCATCACGTCCTTGGCCATGCCCAGCGAATCCGCGGTGGCGACGATGTAGGTGAACACGCCATCTAGCTCATCGATGGAATCTCGCATCGCATCCTCGAGCTGCGCGCCCTGCTGCATCTTGTCGGCGAGATACACCGCGATGAGCTCGGAATCGCAATTCGACATGAAGCGGTGGCCGCGATGCTCGAGCGCGCGGCGGCCCTTCCAGTAGTTGGTGAGCTGTCCGTTATGCACGACCGAGACGTCGGCGAACGGATAGGCCCAATAGGGATGCGCCGAACGGATATCGACGTCGGATTCGGTCGCCATGCGGGTGTGGCCGATGGCATGGGTGCCGATGAAGCCGTTCAGGTGATACTGGTCGGAGACCGTGGCGGCGTCGCCCAAATCCTTGATCAGCTCCAGGCCAAGGCCGAGAGACAGGATCTCCGCGCCCTCCACATCCTCGATATAGTCGGCCAGCTTGCGCCGGTCGCCGTCGAACTGGATGCGGTAGCGGTAGGCGTATTCGGTCGCGTCCTCCGCCTTCAGGATCTTGGCGCCCAGCTCCTTCAGGCGCTTGTCGACCTCGGCGCGGCGCTCCTTCACCTGGCCGTGGATGTCGAAGCCCTTCTTCATCTCATCCTGCTCGGCGACCTTGAAGCGCAGCACCAGCTCCTGGCCCTTCGGCGCGCCGTAGAGCGCGAAGCCGGTGGAATCCGGCCCACGATGCTTCAGTGACTTCAGCATGTTGGTCATCTCGGTGCCGACGTCGCCGGTCTTGCGGCGATGAATCAGTCCAGCAATTCCGCACATGTCTCTCGTTCCCTCCGTATCAGATACTCCCTCCCCCAAGCTGGGGGAGGGTCGGGGTGGGGGTTGTTCTATCCGCCGCGCTTTGCGTCGAGCTGAACCGCCGTCGCCCCCACCCTAACCCTCCCCCGCCTCGGGGGAGGGAA
>DASZQC010000225.1:0-11693 GCA_035549815.1 Dongiaceae bacterium | reverse complement strand
ACGGGCCCGACGGCATCGGCGTGCTCTATGCGAAGCGCGAGCTGCTGGAGTCCATGCCGCCCTGGCAGGGCGGCGGCGACATGATCCGCAGCGTCAGCATCGAGCACACGGAATTCGCCGACCCGCCGGCGCGCTTCGAGGCCGGCACGCCGCCCATCGCCGCCGCCGTCGGCCTGGCCGCCGCCATCGACCTGGTGCAGCAGATCGGCTGGCCGCGGATCGAGACCCACGACCGCATCCTCAGCTCCTATGCGCTGCGACGTCTGTCGGAGATTCCGGGCCTCCGCACGATCGGCGACCCGAAGGTGCGGATCGGCATCGTCTCCTTCGCGCTGGAGGGCATCCATCCGCACGATATCGGCTCGCTGCTGGGCGAACGCGGCGTAGCGGTTCGCACCGGCCATCATTGCGCGCAACCGCTGATGGATCATCTGGGCGTGCCGGGCACCGTGCGGGCATCGTTTGGGCTCTATAACGACCTCGGCGACATCGACCGGATGGTGGAGGCGCTGCAATCCGCCCGCCAGGTCCTGACCCGGTAGGATCCGCGTGCGGCGGCATAGCCACTTGAACCGGCCGGCGGTTCGCGGCAAAAGCACGCCGACAACGATAGCTCAGAGGCCACGATGATCACCTGCATTCCCGACGTGCTGACACCGGAAGAGATCGTGAAGATCCGCCAGGAAGCCGCCAAGATGCCGTTCGTGCCCGGCGCAACGACCGCCGGCAGCCGAGCCAAGCGCGTCAAGAACAACGAGCAGGTGTCGCAGGAGCATGAGGAGCGCAAGATCCTGCATGAGATCGTCATCACCGCGCTGATGCGCAGCTCCATGTTCCGCCGCGTGGCGATCCCCAAGCGCATCCGGCCGCCGCTGATCAGCCGCTACCGCACCGGCATGTCCTACGGGCAGCATGTCGACAACGCGCTGATGGGGCCGAAGATGGCGCGCGAGCGCTCGGACTGCTCGATCACCGTCTTCGTCAGCGACATCGATGAGTATGACGGCGGCGAGCTGGTGATCCACAGCCCCTTCGGCATCCAGGAAGTGAAGCTGCCCAAGGGCTCGGCGGTGGTCTATCCCTCTTCCACCCTGCACGAAGTGGCGGAAGTGACGCGCGGCGAGCGCCTGGTCTGCGTGACCTGGGCGCAATCCTATGTCCGCGACGAGCGGCAGCGCGAGATTCTGAACCATATCGACCGGATCAAGGATTTGCTCAACGCCAAGGCCCCCGACGCGCCGGAGACCGACCTGGTCCACCAGACCCACGCCAACCTGCTCCGCATGTGGGCGGAGACGTAAGCCTCGAAAGGCTGATGACTAAACTCTACGTCATGGTCGGACTTGGTCCGACCATGACGAACTGGGATGGCCGCGCTCAACTTCCGAAAGACTTCGCCAAAAACTCTTCCACCCGCCGGAACAGGTGCTCGCGGTTGCCGGCGCGGTAGATGCCGTGGCCTTCGTTGTCGAAGGTGAGCAGTTCGTAGGGAATGCCCGCCTTGTCCAGGTCGCGCTTCGCCGCCCAGGTGTTCTGCGGCGAGACGTTGGAATCACGCAAGCCGTGCACGATCAGGAGATCTCCGCGGATGCGGTCGATGAAGTTGGCCGGCGAGGCGTTGAAATAGCGCTCCGGCTGCTGGTCGGGCCGGCCGCCCATCATCTCCTCGCTATAGGCGCGGCCATGCGGCATGCCGGTGGCGTCGTAATCCGTGGTGAGTTGATACATGCCGCAGATCGGCACGGCGGCCTGCACCAGATCGGCGGCCTTGGTGATGGCGCACCAGGAAGAATAGCCGCCATAGGACAGGCCGACGACGGCGACGCGCCCCTTCCGGCCCTTGCCGGCGGCGACCAGGCTTTCCAGCCCGGCGCGGATATCGCCCTGTTCGCGCCCGCCCCAGCCGTCTTCCTTGATCGCCTCGCGGAAGGCGCGGCCATAGCCGGTGGAGCCGCGATAATTCGGGTCCAGCACGGTGTAGCCCGCCGCGACCAGGAACTGGATGAAGCTATTCACCCAATCCTCGCTGTGCCAGGTCGGGCCGCCATGCACATGGGCGATGAGGCCACGGCTCTCGCCCTGCGGCTCATAGAGCCAGCCGGCAACCTGCATGCCATCGACCGAGGTCCAGCGATGCAGCTTCGCCGGCGTGAAATGCATCGCGGGATCGGCGAGATGCTCCTTCGTGCGCGACAGATTGACGATGGCGCCGCTCTTCGGATCGAAGCGCACCAGATCGTGTGCCGCGCGCGAGGAATAGAGCTCGCACACCCATGCGCCGTCCGGCAACGGATCCAGCGGCAGCAGGCTGGCGCCCCGCGTCTGGAACGGCGTTTCGCGACCGCTGTCGAGATCGAGCAAAGCCGCATGCAATACGCCATCGCGGAAGTCGACCACCGCCAAGCCGCCGTCATATCCGGCCGTCGCGCTTTCGATGGAGCGCTGCGGATCGTCGATCAGCCAGCGCACGTTCAAATCCGGCAGCGTCAGCACGCCGACGCGGTCATGCGTGTCGGCCTCGGCATGGACCAGGATGCGATCAGGTCCCAGCCAGGAGCCGTAGATCTTACGGCTGTCGCCGACATTCAGGATCTCGCGGTCCTCGCCGGTCACGAGGTCGAGCAGCCAGAGCTGGCCGCCCGCCGGATGCCGCTCGTGCCGATGATACAGCAGCAGCCGGCCATCCTCGCTCAGCTCCGTCGCGCGGTCGTCCAGACTGTCCGCCGCGCTCAGCACCGTGCGCTTGCCGGTGGCGAGGTCGTGCCGGTAGATGCGCTGCCCCTCGAGCACCGACTTTGTCGCATCGTCATAGCTGGCGGTATAGAGGATCGATTTGCCGTCCGGCAGGAAGGCACCGCCGAAGACGTAATGATCGTCCTGCTTCGCCGTCACCGGCCGTCGCGCGCCGCTCTCCAGGTCGAGCAGGACCAGTTGGTCGTGCTCCGACGATCCTTCCGACTGCGCCAGCAGCACCTGCTTGCCATCGGGCGAGAAGGATCGGACGTACGTGTGGTCCGGCTCGTCGGTGATGCGGCGCGGCGGCGCGGAGCCGTCGGTCGGCGCCAGCCAGACATTGCCGGCTTCGGTCACGCCGGTCCAGGTCCAGGCCAGCCAACGCCCGTCCTTGGAGACTTTCGTGCCCCAGAGCACGGGATAGCGCGCCCAATCCCGCGCCAGCTTCGCGATGTCGGTCATCTACGCCTCGAATGCGGTGGTGAAGAAGGAAGCGAGGCGCCGGCACAGTTGCTTGCGGTTCTCCGGCTTGGAGATGCCGTGGCCTTCATTTTCGAAGATCAGCACCTCGTAAGGGATGCGGGCCGCATCCAGGCGCGTCCGCACGTCGGTGACGTTCTGCGGCGTCACGTTGGGGTCGTTGGCGCCCTGCACGATCAGCAGCCTGCCGCGGATGCGGTCGACGAAATGGATCGGCGAGCGCTCGCGATAGCGATCCGGCACTTGGGCCGGCGCGCCGCCCATCATTTCTTCCGAATAGGGCCGCAGGTCCGGGCGTGTCGTTTCATAATCCACCACCAAATCGGTCATGCCGCAGATGGGCGCCGCGGCCTTGATCACGTCCGGCGAGACGCGGGTGATCTGGCACCAGGAGGAATAGCCGCCATAGGAGGTGCCGGTGACGCCGATCTTTCCAGGCTGAGCCAGGTCGTGCTGGATCAACGCCACCGCCCCGGTGGTGATGTCGTCCTGCTCGATGCCGCCCCAGCCCTCGCGCTTGATCGCTTCCTGGAACGGCAGGCCGAAACCGGTGGAGCCGCGATAGTTCGGCGTCAGCACGGTGAAACCGGCGGCCACGAAATACTGCACTTCCGGATCGAAGGCGTCCTCGTCATGCGCGGTCGGACCGCCATGTACCAGAATGATGGCGCCCTTCGAGGTTCCCGACGGCCGATACAGCCAGCCGTGAATCTCCAATCCGTCGGTGGAGCGCCACAGGAAATCCTCCGCCGCCGCCAGCGAACTGGCCGGCACCTGCTCCGTCCCCGTCTCCGACAAAGGATGCAGATGCCCCGTCTTGCTGACCCGCACCAGGCGCATTGGATGCCGCGCCGCATAATGATAGGCAACCCAGCCGCCGGCGGACGCGGGCGCGATCGGCAGCAGCGTGCCTTCGGCTCTTGCAAAAGGCTCCTGCGCGCCGGTCTCCGGATCGACCAGCCAGGACACGTCGCGCGCCGCCTGCGTCTCGGTCACCACGATGCGGTCGGAGCCGCGCGGCCAATAAGCGCCGGAAATATCGCGCTCGGGATCGTCGATCAGCCAGCGGATCTCGTTGCCGCTCACCCGCATCACGCCGACGCGGCGATGCGTCTCGGTCTCGGCCGTGATGACGATCTGCGTGCTGTCCGGCGACCACAGGGCTTCCGCCTTGCGCGCCTCGCCGACATTGACGATCTCGCGATCCTCCGCGCCATCCAGGTTGACCAGCCAGACCTGCTCGCCCGCCGGATGCCGGTCCTTGCGTTCGTACAGCACGCGCCAGCCGCTCGGCGACAGGCGCGGGCTCACATAGGCCGCGCGCTCCAGCCGCGCCAGCGCGGTCAGATCGCCGGTCTCCAGGTCGTGGCGATAGATCACGTTCTGCTCGATCTCCGCGCCCGTTTCGGGATCGCGGTTCGCGGCATAGACCAGGAAGCGTCCGCCCGGCGCCAGTTGCCCGCCACGGATGTAGTAGCCCGGATGCTGGTCGGTCAGGTCGCGGCGCGATCCATCGAGCCCGATCAGGCTGAGGCCGATGCGCTCGTCGCCGTCGCGCGATTGGCCGAGCACCAGCGACTGGGAATCCGGCGCCCAGAAGACATAATCGCAATCGCGGTCATTGGCGACCAGCGCGCGCGGCTGTCCGGTGCCGTCGGTCGGCGCGCACCAGAGCTGCGCCGTCGGCCCCAGATTGACCGCGATCCAGGCGACATGACGACCATCGGGCGAGACACGCGCCCCATGGGTCTCGCTGACATTGAACAGATGGTCGAGCGTCGGCTCAAGGAGATCCAGCTTGGTCATGGCCGCTCAATATCACGCGTAATGGCAGGCGACCAGACGGCCGTCGGAGCGCGGCGTCAAAGGCGGCTCGATGGCATGGCACTGATCGGTCGCCATCGGGCATCGGGTACAGAAACGGCAGCCCTCCGGCGGCTTGATCGGCGACGGCAGGTCGCCCTGCAGCAGGATGTGCTGCCGCGCCCGCTCCCGCTTCGGATCGGGCAGCGGGATCGCGGAGATCAGCGCTTTGGAATAGGGATGCATCGGATTGGCGTAGAACACGTCGCGTTCCGCGATCTCCATCACCTTGCCGAGATAGAGCACCATCACCCGGTGGCTGATATGCCGTACCACGCTGAGATTGTGCGAGATGAACAAGAGCGACAGGCCCAGCTCCGCCTGCAGCTTGCGCAGCAAATTGATGATCTGCGCCTGGATCGAGACGTCGAGTGCCGAGACCGGCTCGTCGCACACGATCAGCTTGGGGCGCAGGATGATGGCGCGGGCGATGCCGATGCGCTGGCACTGGCCGCCGGAGAATTCGTGCGGATAGCGGCGCAGCATCTCCGGCGCGAGGCCGACCTGCTGCATCGCGTCCTTCACCCTCTTGTCGATCTCCGCCCTGCCCAATTCGGGGAAGAAGGTCTTCAGCGGCCGGGCGATGATGGCGCCGATGGTCATGCGCGGATCGAGCGAGGCCAGCGGATCCTGGAAGATGATCTGCAGATCACGCCGCGTGGTGCGCAAGGTCTTCTTGTCCAGGCCGAACATATCCTGGCCCAGCCAGACGACCTTGCCCTCCGTCGCCTTGGTCAGGCGCAGGATGGCGCGGCCCAGGGTCGACTTGCCGCAGCCGCTCTCGCCGACGATGCCGAGCGTCTCGCCGGGCTTCAGGTCGAACGAGATACCGTCGACCGCCTTCACCACGCCGGCATGGCGGCCGAGCAGCCCCTTCCCCAGCGGGAAATGCACTTTCAGATCGGCGACGCTGAGCAGAGGTTCGGCCATCATCCTATCCTCGGCGGCGTGACCAGGTGGCAGGCGGCGGCGCGCCCTCCGGGGACCTGGAGCAAAGCCGGCGTCTCTTCGGTGCAGCGGGCGATGCGACGGTCGCAGCGCGGCGCGAAGGGACAACCGCCGATCTTGCCCATCAGCGCCCGCGGACTGCCGGGGATGGTGCGCAGCTCGTGCGCCACATCGTCGTCCAGGCGCGGCGTCGCCGCCATCAGGCCCTGCGCATAGGGATGCTTCGGCGTCTCGAACAGGTCGTCGATCGCCGCCTGCTCCATGATCCGCCCGCCATAGAGCACGATCACCCGGTCGCACAGCCGCGCGATGACGCCCAGATCGTGCGTCACCAGCACCACGGCCGCATTCAGGTCGCGCACCAGCTCGCCCAGCAACTGCAGAATCTGGGCCTGCACGGTGACGTCCAGGGCGGTGGTCGGTTCGTCCGCAAACAGCAGCGCCGGCCGGCACAACAGCGCCATGGCGATCATCACCCGCTGGCGCATGCCGCCGGAGGATTCATGCGGATAAAGCGAGATGCGGCGGCGCGCATCGGGGATGCGCACCCGTTCCAGCAGCTCGATGGCGATCTCGAGCGCCTCTTTCCTGGTCTTGCCCTGGTGCGCGGTCAGCACCTCGGTCAACTGGTCCTGGACCCGCATATAGGGATTGAGCGAGGTCATCGGGTCCTGGAAGATCATCGACAGCGACGAGCCGCGGATATGGTCCAGCTTTTCCGGCGGAGCATTCAGGATCTCCTGCCCGTCGAAGGTGACGCTGCCGCTGCATTTGCCGTTGATCGCGGTCAGGCCCATGGCCGCCATCAGGATCTGGCTCTTGCCCGAGCCGGATTCGCCGACGATGCCCAGCACCTCGCCGCGCCGCACGTCGAAGCTGACGCCGTCGACCGCGCGGACCCAGCCATGCTCCAGCTTGAAATCGACGGACAGGTCGCGCACCGCCAGAATCGGCGCTGACATCGGCGCGCCGCTTGCCAATGGTTGGACGTTACCGTTCGTTGGGATCGAAGGCATCGCGCAATCCGTCGGCAATGAAGTTGAGGCAGAACAGGGTGACAACCAGGAAGCCGCCCGGCAAAAGCAGCAGGCGCAGATCGGTCTCGATCGCCCGCGCGCCGGTATCGATCAGCGAGCCCCAGGAACTGGCCGGCGGCTGGATGCCGAGGCCGAGGAAGCTCAAGAAGGATTCGGTGATCACCACCTCCAGCACCAGCAGGCTGGAATAGACGATCACGACGTTCAGCGAGTTCGGCACGATATGGCGGAAGATGATCTGCCATTCGGTCATGCCGCCGGCGCGCGCCGCATCGACGAACTCGCGATGGCGCAGCGACACCGCCTGCCCGCGCGCGATCACCGCCGGCGTCAGCCACAGCACGACGACGATGGACACGAACAGCCCGCCCGTGGTGCGGCCGACCACCAGGTTGATCAGCACCACCAGGAAGAAATAGGGAATGCCGTAGAGCACATCGACCGTTCGCATCAGGACGTTGTCGACCCAGCCGCCGACATAGCCCGCCGTCGCGCCATAGAGCACGCCGATGATGACCGCGGCAAAGGCACCGACGAAACCGACCGCCAGCGACACCTGCCCGCCTTCCAGGACCCGCAGCAGCAGGTCGCGGCCAAACTCGTCGGTGCCGAAAGGATGGAGGGAGAACAGGTTGACGGGCGCCGAGATGTTGTCGAAATCCGCGTCTTCCGGACCGAACGGAAAAGCCAGCGGTCCGAAAAAGCACAGGACACCGATCAGGGCCAGGATCACCATGCTGGCGACGGCCAGCTTGTTGCGGCTGAACCGGCGCCACGACGCCTTGAACGGGCTGAGCCCGACATTCGCGGCGCTATCCAGAGGCGGCGCCGTGGTGACCGCCGCCTCACTCATAACTCACCTTCGGGTCGATGAGGCCCCGCACCACGTCGGTGATGATATTGGCCAGGATGACGATGCCGCCATAGAGAATGGTGACGCCCATCACCAGCGGATAGTCGCGGTTGCTGGCGCCTTCGACGAAGTAACGTCCGATGCCGGGGATGCCGAAGATCTGCTCGATCACCACCGAGCCGGTCACGGTGATGGCGGTCGCTGGACCGAGATAGGCGATGACCGGCAGCATCGCTCCGGTCAGCGCGTGCTTCCAGATCACGCGCGCGGGACCGATGCCCTTGGCCCGCGCCGTGCGCACGTAGTTTGCGCGCAAAGTCTCGATCATGCTGCCGCGCGTCAGGCGCGAGATATAGGCGATGTTGGGCAGCGCCAGGCAGAAGATGGGCAGGATCTTGGCGTCGAGCGACCCGCTCCAGCCGGCGATCGGGAACCAATTCAATTGCAGGCCGAACAAGATCTGCAGCAGCGGCCCGATGACGAAGGTGGGAACCGCGACACCGACCATGGCGACGATCCCGGCGGACAAATCGGTCACCCCGTTACGCCGTAGCGCGCCGGCGATGCCGAGGGCGACGCCGACGATCGTCGCCACCACCATGGCCCAGAAGCCGACCTCGATCGAGACCGGCAAGCCCTGCACGATCAGTTCCGTCACCGAGTAGTCGCGGTACTTCATCGACGGGCCGAAATCGAAATGCGCCAGCCGCCACAAATAGCGGCCGAACTGCATCCAGATCGGCTCATCCAGATGATAGGCCTTGTTCATGTTGGCGAGCACCGATTCGGTCAGCTTGCGATTGCCGGAGAACGGCCCGCCCGGCGCCACGCGCATGATGAAGAAGGACAGCGTGATCAGCGCAAACAGGGTCGGGATGGCCCCGACGATGCGTCTGATGGCGAATGAGAACATGATGCGTCGGAAAGCTTGCGGCCCGACGGAAATTTCCGCCGGGCCGCCTCAAATCACGTTATTTCTCGATCGTGATCAGCTTGGTGGGGTGGACGTCCAGCATATTGTCGTCCCAGCCCTTGACCCACGGCTTCACCAGGTGTCGCGAGGTCGTCACGTTGAGCGGCGTCACGAGATAGAAGTCGAGCAGGATCTTCTCGGCCTGAGCCTCCAGCTTGTAACGCTCGCCAATGTCCGACTTTGTGGCGGCCTCGTCCATCAGCTTTTCATATTCGTCGCTCTTCCAGAAGTAGCCGGATTCCGCGCTCGGCCGCATATAGGACAGATGCGATTCCGGTCCGGGCATGTCGCCGACCAGGTTGTCGTTCAGCAGCGTCCAGTTGCCGGCATAGAAGGTGTCCATCCAGGCCTGGAATTCCTGGGCGTTGACCTTGGCGTCGACGCCGAGATTCTGCTTCAGCATCAGCGCGATGCCCTCCGCCTGCTTGCGGAAGGTGTTGTCGGTGGTGGTATCGATGACGACCTGCAGCGGATTATCGGGCCCGAAGCCGGCCTCGGCCAGCAGCGCCTTGCCCTTTTCCGAGCGCTCCTTCTGCGTGCCGGAGCATTCCGGAACCTGCGGCTGCGGATAGCGCGGATCGTTCGGCGGCGTCTGGCCGCAATTCACGTTGTAACCGGCCTTCAGGATCTTGTCCTGCAGGACCTGCCGGTCGATGCCCAGCGCGATCGCCTGACGCACCTTGACGTTGTCGAACGGCGGCTTGGTGATATTGAAACTCAGATACTGCGACTCAACGTAGGTCGCGATGCGGAGCTCGTTGGGTAGTTCCGCCTTCAAGGCGTCCAACTGGTCGCTCGGCACCTCGTTCGTGGTGTCGAGTTCGTCCGCCTTGTAGCGCTTCAGCTCGGTCTGGTCGTCTTCGGTGACGACATAAACGACCTTGTCGATCTTCACATTGGCGGCGTCCCAGTAATTCTCGTTCTTGCTCAGCGTCACATGGGACTGCGGCACCATTTCGGTCATCTTGTAAGCGCCGTTATTGACGATGTTCTCCGGCTTGATGAAGTCGATGCCGTATTTATCGAAGCTCGGCTTGTGCAGCGGCGGCACGTAGTAGGAGCCCATGAGGTAGAGGATGTTCGGGAACGGGTTGATCAGCTTGATCACCACCGTCTTATCGTCGGGCGCACTGACGCCGACGGTCGCCGGATCGCCGCCCTCTTTCTCGTTGAACTCGGCGGCGCCGACGATCTGCATCGTCGAATAGAAGTAATAGGCGCGCGGCGAAGCGGTCTTGGGCTCGAGCTGCCGGATGATGCTGTTGACGTAATCCTGCGCCACCAGGGGGTCCCCGTTCGACCATTTCAGCCCGTCACGCAGATGGAAGGTCCAGGTCAGGCCGTCGTCGCTGGATTCCCACTTTTCCGCGGCGCCGGGGATCAAATTGCCCTTGGTGTCATAGGCAACGAATCCCTCGTACATATCGTCCTGGATCCAGCCCTCGCGCGCGCCGAAGTTCATCTGCGGATCGAGCGTGTCGGGCGACGAGCCGAAGCCGCGATTGAGCACGACCTCCGCAACCGCCGGTGTGACAGATATGCTCGTCGCAAAGATCGCCGCGCTCAGCACTGCAATGCCGAGCCCGCGCGCAAACAGATTTCCCATAATTTCCTCTCCCTGTGGTCGGTTCTAAGCGCCGGATGGGCTTATGTTGCCCGCATTCGTTTTTCCGGCCAAGCTCCTAGCGAGTCAAACAAAGCTGTATACAGGTTCCAAGATTATCCTACCGCCCACCGGGGCGGCAAGACCTCATCGCCTAACAGGGATTTCATCGATGAATACCAGCCTGGACAGCGCCCTGGCCGAAGCCGAAGCCCGCTTCACCGCCGACAATCCCAAGAGCGCGGCGCGCCATTCCTTCGCCAAGACCACCATGCCGGGGGGCAATACGCGGACGGTCCTGCATTACACCCCCTTCCCGCTGGCCTGGGCCAAGGGCGACGGGGCCCGGCTGGTCGATTTGGATGGCCACGCCTTCACCGATTTCCTGGGCGAATATTCTGCCGGCCTCTATGGCCACTCCAACCCGGTGATCATGGGCGCCCTGCGCGAAGCGCTGGATGGCGGCATCGTGCTCGGCGGCCCGAACCAGTACGAGGCGGAACTGGCGCAGACGATCCGCGACCGCTTCCCCTCGATCCAGATGCTGCGCTTCTGCAATTCCGGGACCGAGGCCAATGTCTTCGCCCTCCAGACCGCCCGCGCCGTCACCGGCAAATCCGCCGTCATGACCTTCCAGGGCGGCTATCATGGCGGTGTCCTCTATTTCCGTTCCGGCGGCATGCCGCTGAACCTGCCGATCCCCTGGCTGACCGCGACCTACAACGACGCCGAAGGCGCGACACAGATGATCCGCGACAACGCCGCGGAGCTGGCGGCGGTGATCGTCGAACCCATGATGGGCGGCGGCGGCTGCCTGCCGGCGGACCGCGATTTTCTGTTCGCCCTGCGCCAGGCGTGCAGCGAGCACAATGTGGTGCTGATCTTCGACGAGGTGATGAGTTCGCGCCTCTCCACCGGCGGCTACCAGGCCATGGTCGGCGTGACCCCGGACATGACCACCCTCGGCAAGTATCTCGGCGGCGGCATGAGCTTCGGCGCCTTCGGCGGCCGCATGGACCTGATGGCGCGCTTCGACCCCGATCGCGCCGATTCCTTCCCCCACGCCGGCACCTTCAACAACAACGTGCTGTCGATGGCGGCGGGACTGGCCGGCGCCAAGAAGCTGCTGACCGCGCAGGCGATCGGCCTTTTGAACCGCAAGGGCGACCGCCTGCGCAACGCGGTGAACGAGATCGCGGCGAA
>DASZQC010000224.1:0-8800 GCA_035549815.1 Dongiaceae bacterium | reverse complement strand
AGGAAGCGGCGGATGCGGCCGATGAAATCCTCGACGTCCTCCTTGGCGAAGGCGTTGTCGAGCGACAGCATCGGGCGCAGGTGCTTCACCTTGGCGAAGCCGGCCGCAGGCTCCGCGCCGACGCGGGCGCTGGGCGAATCCGTGCGCTTCAGGCTGGGGAACAGGGCCTCGATCGCCTTGTTGCGCTTGACCAGCGCGTCGTACTCCGCGTCGCTGATCTCCGGCGCGTCTTTCTGATGATAGAGCCGATCGTGGCGCGCGATTTCCTTGGCCAGGCGCTTCAATTCCGCCTTGGCCTCGCCGGGAGAAAGCTCAGCCGGAGCCTTCTCCGCTTCCTTGGTCATTGATTCCCCGACAGCAGCTTGTCGGCGGCGGCGCGGGCTTCGTTGGTGACGATGGCGCCGGCCAGCATGCGGGCGATCTCTTCGCGCCGGTCCTGGCGGTTCAGCGCGGAGACGGTGGTATAGGCGTTGTTGCGGAACAGCTCCTTGGTCACCCGCCAGTGATGATCGGCCAAGGCGGCGACCTGCGGCGAATGGGTGATGACCAGGAGCTGCATATCCTCCGACAGGCGCTGCAAGCGCTCGCCCACCGCGGTCGCGGTGGCGCCGCCGATGCCGGAATCCACTTCGTCGAAGATCAGGGTCTCGGCCGGTTGCCCACGGGAGAGCACCAGGGTCAGCGCCAGCATGAAGCGCGCCAGCTCGCCGCCGGAAGCGATCTCCTGGATCGGGCCGGGTGCGGCACCGGGATTGGTGGCGACGGCGAACACGACATCGTCCCAGCCGCGCTCGCCCCAGCGCGCCTCGTCCAGCTTCTCGACCTGCACCGAGAATCGCGCCCGCTCCAGTTTCAGCGGCGGCAGCTCGCGGTTGATCTGGGCTTCCAGCATCTTGATGGCGCGATTGCGCGCCTTGCTGAGGTTCTCGGCGGCGGCGACATATTCCGCGCGCGCCTTGGCCTCGACCTCGCGCAGCTTGGCGAGGCCGCCGCCCTGCTGGTCGAGGGCCGCCAACTGGGTGCGGAACTTCTCATGCAGGTCGGCCAGCTCGTCCGGCTGCACCCGGTGCTTGCGCGCCAGATCGCGCAGCAGATAGAGCCGCTCCTCGATCTTTTCCAGCTTCTGCGGGTCGGCGTCGACCGCTTGCACCAGGCGGCCCAGGGAGGCGATCGCCTCGGTCAATTCGATGGTGGCGCGGTCGATGGCGGCGATGGTCGCCGCACCTTCCGGGCCCAGCTTGTCGGCAACGCGCTGCAGCTTGCGCAGGGCCGCCGCCATGGTGCGCTCGGCGCTGCGATCGCCGGACAAGTCGGCCAGGGCGCCGGTCAGGGATTCGATGACCTGCTCGCGGTGCGACAGCAGCGCGCGGCTGGCCGCCAGTTCCGCCTCTTCGCCGGGCTTGGGTGCTGCGAGGTCAAGCTCGCCGACGGCATGGCGCAGGAAATCCTCTTCGCCGCGCGCCTTGTCCTGCATCGCCACCGCATCGGCATGCTGCTGCCTGGCGACGCGCCAGGTGGCGAAGGCCAAACGTGTCTTGTCGACGCGCTCCTGCAGGGCCGCGAACCGATCCAGATGGCCGCAATGGTTCGCCACGTCCAGCAAACCGTGCGCTTCGAACTGTCCTTCGATCTCCACCAGCATATCGCCCACCTGCCGCAGCAGGCCGACGCTGATCGGCTGGTCATTGACGAAAGCGCGGGAACGCCCGTCGGTGCCGACCGCGCGGCGCAGGACCAGATCCTGCGTGCTTTGCAGGCCATGTTCTGTCAGCAGCGAAAGAACCGGATGGTCCGCCGGCACGTTGAATTCAGCGGTCACCGTCGCCTGCTCGGCCCCGGTGCGCACCAGCCCGGATTCGGAGCGCGCGCCCAGCGCCAGGCCGAGGGCATCGAGCAGGATGGATTTGCCGGCGCCGGTCTCGCCCGTCATCACGGTCAAGCCCGGCTCGAAATTGAGCGTCAGATGCTCGATCAGGACGACGTTGCGGATGGCGAGGGCGGTCAGCATCGGCCGTTAGAACGCTCCATCGAGCCAGGAGCCTTCCGACGGCGCCTGCGGCTCAAGATTGCGGGTGGCAAGCAGATTGTAGGAATCCTGGTACCAGTCGCTGCCCGGATAGTTATAGCCGAGAACCGCGGCGGCGGCCTGCGCTTCTTCGGTGATGCCGAGGGAGAGATAAGCCTCGACCAGGCGGTGCAACGCCTCGGGCACGTGGGTCGTGGTCTGATATTGCTCGACCACGGTGCGGAACCGGTTGATCGCGGCCAGGAACAGGTCGCGCTTCAAATAATAGCGCCCGACATCCATCTCCTTGCCGGCCAGATGGTCGCGCACCAAGTCCAGCTTCAGGCTGGCGTCGCGGGCATAGGGCGTGTTGGGAAAGCGCGCGACCACGTCGCTCAAGGCGCGCAAGGCCTCCTCCGTGTTCCCCTGGTCCCTGGTCACGTCGCTGATCTGCTCATAGTAGCAGAGCGCGCGCAGATAATATGCGTAGGCCGCGTTACGGTTTCCCGGGTGCAGCTCGATGAAGTTCTCCAGCGCCGGGATCGCGCTGTCGTAATCGTCCATCAAGTAATAAGAGTACGCCGCCATGACCAGCGCCTGGGTCGCCCAGGAGGAATAGGGATGCTGGCGCTCGACTTCCTCGAACAGCTTGGCGGCCTGGTCGGCGCGGCCGTTCTCCAGCGTGTTCATCGCGTTGCTGTAGAGCACCTCGGCCGGCTGGTCGGGAATCTCCGGTTCGTCGCTGGCGCAGCCCCACAGGGCCGCAGCCACGCCAAGGCACAGGCTCGCCGACCTGAGCAGTTTGATAAGCCCGGAACGCATCATGAAGCCGTCGACACCCTGTCCCGCCATGCGGGCCTGACTATAGAGGGCGGTGGAGTCGCACTCAAGGGCGGGGATAGGCGGCAAGTCCTTGAAAAGAAAGCGCCCGAAACCCGGACGGACCGGATTTCGGGCGGAGTTGAGGCTACCTCAAACTGGGTCGAGGGAACGTCGGTGGACGGCCTCCCTCGACCGGTACGCGATAGGCGGACCTAGTTGGCCTGCCGGCGCAGGAAGGCCGGGATGTCCAGCATGTCCTCCTCGGCGCGGCTGATCGACATGCGATCGGCAGGGTCGAGCTGGAGCTGCGGCTGCAACGCCTGCGGCTCGACCTTGCGCTGGGCGGGAGCGGCGGCCTGCGGCGCGGCCGGACGCTGCTGTGCCGACTGGCCCGGCAGGGCCTGGCCGGTCAGCTTGCTGGTCACCTTCTCGAACAGGCTCGGCGCGCGACGCCGCTCGGCATGCGGCGCTTCAACGGTCAAGGCCGGCGGCTGCTGCGCCGGGACCTGCGGCGCCTGCGTCGTCGCCGCGGACAGGGTCGGCTCGCGCATCATCGGCGCCTGAGCAGCGGGTTGCTGCACCACCGGCTCGGCGATCGCCGCCTGCGCGCGCTGGGCCGGCTCGGCGGCCGGGGGCGCGACAAACGGCCGGTCATCGATCTGGCGCTCGACCCGTTCAACCGGGCGCGAGACCAGCCGATCCAGCGCCGCCATCTCGTCCACCAGGACCTGGCGGGTCGGCTGCGCCTGCAACGCGGTGTTGCCGATGGTCTGCGGCATCATCTGCGCGGTGGGCTGAGAGGCAGCCTGAGCCGTCGGCTGGGCAACGCGCATCGCCGCCTGGGCAAAGCCGCCCATCGCGGTCGGGCGCATCTGCGGGGCCGCCATGGTTGCAGCCGCCGGAGCAGAGGTGAAGCCGCCCTGGCTGTAGGAACCAACCGCGGCCGGGCGATCGCCCATGTCGGCAGCCGGCTGCTGCGGCACGCCGCGAGCGACGAGGCTCAGATTGCCATAGCCTGGACGGGGCTGGGCCTGCGCCTGGGCGTCGATGCCGGTGGCGACGACCGAGATGCGGACCTTTCCGTCCAGCGATTGGTCGAAGGTCGAGCC
Source organism: Dongiaceae bacterium (assembly GCA_035549815.1). Classification (GTDB taxonomy): domain Bacteria; phylum Pseudomonadota; class Alphaproteobacteria; order Dongiales; family Dongiaceae; genus Dongia_A. The sequence goes on along the minus strand of DASZQC010000224.1, from coordinate 4,864 downwards.
GAAGATGATGTTGGCGTCGGGATCGACCTCGTCGCGGATGCGGTTCGCGGCCTCGTCGACCTCGAACAGGGTCATGTCCATGCCGCCGGTGATGTTGATGAGGACGCCGCGCGCGCCCTTCATGCTGATCTCGTCCAGCAGCGGGTTGGAGATGGCGGCCTCGGCGGCAGCCACGGCGCGGTTGTCGCCCGTTGCCTCGCCGGTGCCCATCATCGCCTTGCCCATCTCGCTCATCACCGCGCGGATATCGGCGAAGTCGAGATTGATCAGGCCCGGCATCACCATCAGGTCGGTGACGCCGCGCACGCCGGAATAGAGCACTTCATCCGCCATCTTAAAGGCGTCGGCGAAGGTCGTCTTTTCATTGGCGATGCGGAACAGATTCTGGTTCGGGATGATGATCAGCGTATCGACGAACTGCTGCAGCTCCGTGATGCCCGATTCGGCCATCTTCATGCGGTGCGAGCCCTCGAAGTGGAACGGCTTGGTCACCACGCCGACGGTCAGGATGCCCTGCTCGCGGGCGATCTGCGCCACCACCGGGGCAGCGCCCGTGCCGGTGCCGCCGCCCATGCCGGCCGTGATGAACACCATGTTGGACCCGGCCAATTGCTCGGCGATGTCGCGCACGGCTTCCTCCGCCGCCATGCGGCCGACATCCGGGCGGGCGCCGGCGCCGAGACCCTTGGTCACGGTGGAGCCCAACTGGATGCGCCGCTCGCACATGGAGCCCTGCAGGGCCTGCGCGTCGGTGTTGGCGATCAGGAAGTCGACCCCCTCCAGCTTGGAGCGGATCATGTTGTTGACGGCGTTACCCCCGGCGCCGCCGACGCCGACCACCGTGATCTTCGGTCGGATGTCGAACGGGTCCTGGGGTAGAGAGAGATTTAACGTCATGAGGTGCCTCCATTCTTTTTCAGGGCTGGTGGTCAGAAGTTCTCCTTCAGCCACGAGCCGATTCGCCCGAACAGTCCCGCCGATGAGGCGTCGCTGCCGCGCGTCGTTCTTGGCTGTTGGGATTCGCCTTCAAGCGCGAAAGTGAGAAGACCTGAGGCCGTTGCGAAGGCCGGCCCCCCGGTTGCGTCGGCCAGTCCGTGGACCCGGATCGGCCGACCCATGCGCACTTGCTTATCGAGCACCAATGCAGCGAGCTCTCGCACTCCGCTCAACTGACTGGCACCCCCCGTCAAAACGACGCGCCGTCCGGCGATCTTGTCAAAGCCGCTCGATTCGAGTCGAGAGCGAACCAGCTCGAACGTCTCTTCAAGTCGCGGTTGGACGATGCCGATCAGGATCGATCGGGGGATTTGATTCGAAATGCCGCTATCTTCCTCGCCGACTTGCGGCACGTGGATGATCTCACGCTCATCGGCCGGGGTCGCGAGGCAATTGCCGTAGAGCGTCTTGATGCGCTCCGCATGCGCCAAAGGAGTCGAAAGGCCGCGCGCGATGTCGTTGGTGACATGGCCGCCGCCGATCGGAACCGAGTCGGTGTAGACGACGTGACCGTCGAAGAAGACGGCGAGCGACGTGGTGCCGGCGCCCATGTCGATGACGGTGACGCCAAGGTCCATCTCGTCATCGACCAGGGCGGCCAGGCCCGCCGCATAGGGCGAAACCACGATCGCGCGCAGATCCAGGTGGCAGCGCGCGACACAGGTGGTCAGGTTCTTCACCGCGCCCGCCGCCGCCGTCACCACATGCATGTCGACGCCGAGCTTCTCGGCGAACATGCCGCGCGGGTCGCGGATGCCTTTGGACCCGTCGATCGAGTAGCCGACGGGAATCGAATGGATCAGCCTGCGATCGACCGGTCCGTGCACCTGGGCGCCCTGCAAGAGCACGCGGTGCAGGTCATGTTCGGCGATCTCGCGGCCGGAGATCGGCACCTCGACCCCCACGGTCTGCGAGGCCGGATAGCCGCCGGAGAGGTTGATCACCACGTCCTGGATGGTCTCGCCCGCCATCTGCTCCGCGGCATGGACAGTAGTGCGAAGCGCCAGCTCCGCCTGTTCCATGTCGATGATGGCGCCGCTGCGCACCCCGCGGGAGAGCTGGTGGCCGATGCCGACGACCGTCGGCCGGCCGTCTTCGGCGACGCGGGCGATGAAGCAGCACATCTTGCTGGTGCCGATGTCCAAGGCGGCGATCAGCCCATTGCGTGGCGGAACGCGCGTTTTCTTGATCATGTTTCCTTGTCCTTGGGCTTGCCGTTGGCCGGCGCGTTGCCATCTTCGGGGACCGGCGGATGCGCCTGGCGCAGCACGATCTGGTCCGGCAGGCGCAGATCGATGACGCTGACATCCTTGTCCAGCACGCCGTATTCGCGTTGCAGCGAGGCGAGGCGCGACCAGGCGGCGGCCGGCTTCTCTTCCGGCAGCTTCACGTCCAGGCCGTTGTCGAAGCGCAGGTTCCAGCGCCGCTTGCCGACGAAGACCGCGGCGGTCACCCGCTGGCGCAGTTCCGGCTCGCGCGCGAGCAGGTCGAACAAATCTTCGGCGCGCTCCGGCGCCTTGTCGCCGACGATGACCAGCAGTTTTGAATATTTGCCGAGGTCGGCCGTCTCGATCACCTTGCCGTCACGGCTGACCAGGAAGAGCTTCTGGTTGCGCTGCCACAGCGCCATCGGCTCGGCTTCCTTCACGGTCACCAGCAGCCGGTCGGGATAATGCCGCTCGACCTCGGCCGAGACGATCCAGGGCAAAGCCGTCAGCCGCTCGCGCATCGCATCGATGTCGAGGCCGAGCAAGGGCGCGCCGCGCGCCGCGTTGATGGCGCCGAGGATATCGGCCTGCCGCGTCTCGCCGCGGCCGCGCACTTCGACCGTTTGCAGGCTGAGGCCCGCCTCGGCGCTCAGATCCAAGGCGGTGCCGCCGGCCCAGGTCATGCGGTCGCCCAGCCAACCCGATTGCACGCTCCACAATCCCGCGCCGCCAACCGTCGCGCAGATGCCGAAGGCGATGCCGAAGCGGATCGCCCAACGCTCCGCCGGCGAGCGCGGCCGCTTGCGCGGCGGCGGCACGTTGCGCGCAGCCACCGGGTTGCCCCGCCCTCTTGCGGTCAACTTGGGTCCGGCCTTCGCTGTTTGTGGCGCTACGCGTCGCATGCGGCGTGTTCCACCATCCAGGAGACGAATTCGGGATAAGAGATGCCGAGATACTTGGCCTGCTCCGGCGCCAGCGACAGGGCGGTCATGCCGGGTTGGGTGTTGATCTCCAGCAGATAGAGCTTGTTGATGTCGTCGCCCTTGGTGTCGTCGTAGCGGAAGTCGCAACGGCTGACGCCGCGGCAGCCCAGGGTCTGGTGCGCCACCAGGGCCATGCGCAGCGCTTCCGCCGTGACATCCTTGGGCAGCGGCGCGGGGCACAGATGGACCGTGACGCCGTCGGTGTATTTGTGGGCGTAGTCGTAGAATCCGCCATCGACCTTCAGCTCGGTCACGGCCATGGCGCGATCGCCCATGACCGCCACCGTCAACTCCCGGCCCTGGATGAATTCCTCCGCCAGCACGAACTCGCCATAGGGCCATTCGATGCCGTCGAACGGGCGCGCGTTGCTGCTCTTGGTGATGATCTGCACGCCGACGCTGGAGCCTTCATTGGCCGGCTTCACCACATAGGGGCGCGGCAGCGGGTCGCCCTTCAGCACGTCGGAGCGGTGCAGCAGGACTCCTTTCGGGCAACGCAGGCCTGCCTGGGCAAACAGCATCTTGGCGGTCGGTTTGTCCATGGCGATGGCCGAGGCCATCACGCCCGAGTGCGTGTAGGGGATGCCGAGGAAGTTCAGGATGCCCTGGATGTTGCCGTCCTCGACCCACCGGCCGTGCAGCGCGTTGAACAGCACGTCCGGCTTCTGCGCCTCGATGTCCCGCAGCAGTTTGGGCAGGTCGCGGCTGACATCGATGGTCTGCACCTGATAGCCGGCCTCTTTCAGCGCCGCTGCGCAATTGGCGCCGCTGTTGAGCGAGACTTCCCGCTCCGCCGACGGACCGCCCATCAGGACCGAAACCCGCTTCATGCCTTCTCCTCGTGATTCGATGTAGTGGCCGGCCGCGCCATGGCGGCGGGCAGGCCGATCCGCTTGATTTCCCAGACCAGCTCGACGCCACTGCGGTCGCGCACCCGGCGGCGCACTTCCTCGCCGAGCGCCTCGATATCGGCGGCGGTGGCGGTGCCGGTGTTGATCAGGAAGTTGCAATGCTTCTCCGACACCATGGCGCCGCCCTTGCGCAGACCGCGGCAGCCGGCCTCGTCGATCAGCTTCCAGGCCTTGTGGCCGTCGGGATTGACGAACGTGCTTCCCCCCGTGCGCGCCTTGACCGGCTGGCTTTCTTCGCGCTGGTTCTGGATCGCCTGGATGCGCTCGTGGATCGCCTTGGGATCGTCCGGATGGCCGGCGAAGGCGCCGCCGACGAAGATCCAATCCGCGGCCACCGCGCTGTGGCGGTAGGTGAAGCCCATCTCCATCGCGCCCAGGCGATGCAGATCGCCCTTGGCATCGAGCGCGTCGGCATATTGGAAGACCTGGGAGACATCGGCGCCATATGCCCCGGCATTCATGCGCAGCGCACCGCCGATGGTGCCCGGGATGCCCGACAGGAACTCCAGGCCGCCGATCCCGGCATCGCGCGCCGTCAGCGCCACGTTGAGGTCGAGCGCCGCGGCACCCGCTTCGACGGCCGCATCCTTGGCCTTGATCTCGGCGAAGGAACGGCCCAGGCGGATGACCACGCCCGGGATGCCGCCGTCGCGCACCAGCAGGTTGGAGCCGACGCCGATCACCGTGACCTTCACGTCGGCGGGCTTCATCTTCAGGAACTGCGCCAAATCCTCGCGGTCGGCCGGCTTGAACAGCACTTCCGCCG
>DASZQC010000223.1:0-15464 GCA_035549815.1 Dongiaceae bacterium | reverse complement strand
GCCGACCGGGCGCGCCTGCCCCGCGAGCGACGCGGAGATATCGGCCTCTTCCTCGCATTCCTTGCTCAGGCATTCCTGCGGGCGCATGCCGAGCGGAATGCCGCCGGCGACCAGGTGATCCAGCTTGCCCGGCTCGATCGGGCGGTCCGCCGCGCGCTTGCCGACCCACAGCTTGATCCGATCGCCGTCGCGCACATAGCCGTTCATATGCACGCCATACCCGTGCACGCCGAACACCGGCACGGCGGAGCGCTCCAGCCGCATCAACGGCGTCTCGCCGAAGCGCGGCAGCACCGGGAACCATTCGCCGCGCCAACCGGTAAAGGCGCCCTTTTCGTAGAGGTCGCGCGCCACGTCGCCGACCGCCGCCGATCGATAGTCGAAGCTGTTCAGGTGCGGCTTCAGCGCGACGTGCTTGTCGTCCACCGAGAACACGGTCGGATAGGACGCCAGCCGCGCGGCGATGTCGCGCCGCACCCAGCCGGCGCGCGCGCCGTCGATTTTCCATGGCAGGAACTTCGCCATGTCGGCGTTCTGGCAGCGATGGATATGGTCGATCAGGCTCATGAGCGCACCAGCGGGATCGGCCGGCGCAGGTGCGCGATGAGGTCCAGATAGTCCGGGTCGTCCGGCCCGATTCGGCCCAGCCGGACCAGCAGATCGAGGTTGGCCAGCGCCACGTCATACATGAAATCATCCGCCGTGCGCAGGTTGTGCTCCAACTCGTCGATGGTCCAGAGCTGGAAGCCGGCAACCTCGCCGTCCTCGTTGCGCGGCGTGAAATCCGTCGGCAGCTCGAGGTCGAAATTGAATTGCACGCCGACCCGCAACCCCTCGGGCGCTTCGATCATCAAGGTCAGCAGGCTGGCTGGCCTCGCGTGCCGCGCGATGGATTCCGGGATGCCGGCCTCTTCCGCGCATTCCTTCAGCAGGTTGTCGTGAATGGAGATGCCGTAGGGCAGGCCGCCGCCGACGATGAGGTCCAGCATGTTGGGATCGACCTGCTTGGCGGCGCTGCGCCGCGCCACCCAGACTTTCCAATCACCGCCATCCCGCACCAGGCCGTTCACGTTGATGCCATAGCTCGGCACGCCGAACAGATGCGTCGCCGCGCGTTCCATCAAGAGCAGGGGTGCATCCGCGAAGCGCCGGCGCACGGCATAGAGTTCGTTGCGCCAGCCGGGCACCTTGCCCTCCGCGCGCATCGCCTCCAGCACCTCGGCGACTGCCCGGCTGCGATCCTCCACGCTGGCGAAGCGATCGTGCAGGTTCACCTCGCGGTCGGTCAGGTAGAACACCTGCGGATACGCGGCGAGGGCACGCGCGAAGTCCGGCACCACCCAGCCCATGTGCCGGCCCGCCACCATGAAGCGGCGATAGCGGCCGAGATCGACCGCGGGATAGCGGCGGATCTGGCGCATCAAACTCGCCGGTTGCGTTGGCAAAAGAGGAGCCTCGTTTACCGAGATTGTTTACCGAAAGTCACGATCCGGCCGCATTTGCGCCCCAAGACCGCCCACTCTGTGAGCGAAAAGCACAAGACCTGCCGTCTCGGTCGTTGGTCCGTGGGCACGGTTCTAGAGGAGGGGAAGCAAAATGCAAAGATCAAAGCATTCCGCGCGCCGGCTGCTGCTCGCCAGCGCCGCCACCGCCCTGGTCCTGTTCGGATGCGAAGGGCAGCAACAGCAATTCTCGCAGCAAAACCAGCAGACCGCGACCAAGCCGAGAGGTGAGGCGTCCACAGCGACAGAGGTCGATGTCGTGCCGATGGAAAACATCACCGCCGCCCCAAAAGCCCAGGAATCGGCATCGGATGCGGAGAAGCGGAAGGTTCAGGAATCCGGCGCGCTGCAAGCGCCCGCTACGGCTCCGCCCCAATACCTCGCATCGCCCGCTCAAGGTGGTCTTTTCGGACCGGATGCGATCGCTGGCGGATATCCGACGGTCCAGCCCATGCCTGGCGAAGGCGAGAACTATGCAGCGATCGAAGAAAGCCCGATCAAGCAGGTCGCCGAAGCGCCGGTTTCCACCTTCTCCATCGATGTCGATACCGGCGCCTACGCCAATGTGCGGCGCTTCCTGATGAACGGCCAGTTGCCGCCCAAGGATGCGGTGCGGGTCGAGGAGATGGTCAATTACTTCGCCTATGATTATCCTGCGCCGACCGACAGCGCGCAGCCCTTCCGCGTCTCTACCGCGGTGGAGCGCGCGCCGTGGAACGCCGAGACCTATCTGCTGCATGTCGGCATCAAGGGCTACACGCCACCGCAAGGCGAGCGGCCGCCGGCGAACTTGGTGTTCCTGGTCGACGTCTCCGGCTCGATGGCCGATGCGGACAAGCTGCCGCTGCTGAAGTCCGGCATGAAGCTGCTGGCCGACCAGCTCCGCGACGACGACAAGGTGTCGATCGTGGTCTATGCGGGGGCTGCCGGCCTGGTGCTGGAGCCGACACCCGGCAAGGACAAGGAAAAGATCAAGGCGGCCCTGGATCGTCTCGAGGCCGGCGGATCGACCGCAGGCGGTGAGGGGTTGCAACTCGCCTACGCCACGGCGAAGCAGGGCATGATCGACGGCGGCATCAACCGGGTGATCCTGGCGACCGACGGCGATTTCAATGTCGGCGTCACCGACCTCGACCAGTTGAAGGCGATGATCGAGGATGCGCGGGAAAGCGACGTGTCGCTGACCACCCTCGGCTTCGGCGAAGGCAATTACAACGACGCGCTGATGGAGCAGATCGCCGATGTCGGCAACGGCAATTACGGTTATGTCGATTCGATCAAGGAGGCGAAGCGCCTGCTGATCGACCAATTGTCCGGCACCATTCAGACCATCGCCAAGGACGTGAAGATCCAGATCGAGTTCAATCCCGATGTGGTCGCCGAATACCGCCTGATCGGCTACGAGAACCGCGCCTTGAACCGGGAGGACTTCAACAACGACAAGAAGGATGCCGGCGAGATCGGCGCTGGCCACACGGTGACGGCGATCTACGAGATCGCGCTCAAAGGCTCGAAGGGCCTGCGCGTCGATCCGCTGCGCTATGGCGACGGAGCATCCGATGAACAGCCCGACCCCAAGGCCAGCGAGTTCGCCTTCCTGCGCCTGCGCTACAAGGCGCCGAACGGCGACGTGTCGAAGCTGATCGAGACCCCGCTTTCGGTCGCCGCCCTGCGCGAGCCGGGCGAGGCGCCGTCTGACGCGCGCTTCGCCGTCGCGGTGGCGGCTTTCGGGCAGAAGCTGCGCGGCGGCGACTACCTGGGCGAGTTCGGCTTCGACCAGATCGCCGAGACCGCCCGGTCTTCGCGCGGCGCGGACGAAGACGGCTATCGCGCCGAATTCATCGAACTGGTGGAGATTGCCCAGGACTTGAAGTCGGGGCGCTGAAGCCGGGCGGTTGACCTCTCTCACGGAGCGTGCCTGTCGGACTTGCGGCCCGCGCTTGTGGCGCGGGCCGCTCTTTTCTAGGATGATGGCACGCTTTTGCGGAGGGTCCGGTGCGGCAATCGGCGTGGTTCTGGTTTGCCCTGTTCTTGGGTGGCACGATTCTGCTCGTGCTGTTTCTCGAGAACCGCTTTCCCGGCACGCTCGGCGATCCCGACAATCAGATGTCCCTGGTGGTGAAGGTCGGCTGGATCGCGCTGCTCGGCTCGTCGCTGATCCTCGGCTGGCGGTTGAAGCCGAAGAGCGCGCTGCGCAACGCCGCCATCTGGGCGGTGATCTTCCTGGTGGTGATCGGCTTCTTCTCGTTCCGCCAGGACTTCTCGATGATCGGCAGCCGCATCATGAGCGAATTGTCGCCGACGCAGGGCGACATGCGCGATGACGGCACCATTGCTTTCTCCGCCGGTCCCGACGGCCACTTCCGCATTCAGGCGCTGGTCAACGGGTCGCGTGTCACCTTCATGGTCGATACCGGCGCCACCGATGTGGTGCTGGCGCCGGACGACGCGCGGCGCGTTGGGTTCGATCCTGCCAATCTCAGCTTCACGCAGTTCGCGCAGACCGCCAATGGCACCGTGCGAGGCGCGCCGGTCGATCTCAACAGCCTGATCATCGGCCCGATCGACATCCGCGACATGCCGGCCACGGTGAACGGTGCCGACATGTCCGACAGCCTGCTCGGCATGGCCTTTCTCAACCGCCTTACCGGCTGGCGCGTTTCCAACGGCGTGCTGACGCTGGAGCCTTAGACAGCCCGGTCTTTCGTGCCTTCTCGCGTAACCGTTCCTTAACTCGACCTGGCAGCACAATCGCGATCGAACTCAATCGCTCGGGAGATGGCGTGCATCGTCGCTTCGTCCTCTGGTTCGCCGCGCTGTTCTTCGCCGCCGCCGCCGTGATCATCGGCGGCGCCATCCTGGCGCCTGGCTTGCTCGGGGGTTATGGGGTCATCGGCCGGTTGGTTCTGGCGTTGGCCGTCTTTGGCCTGTGCGGCATCGCAATCGACGCGGTTCTGCAGGTGCGGGCGGGGGCACGCGCCGTCACCGGCTTCCTGCCACCGGCGATGATCGTGCTGATCTTCGGCGTCACGTTTCCGGCTGAGATCACGGCGCTGGCGCAGTCCTTTGCAAGCCGAGGCTCTCCCGGGATCAGATGCGCGCCGGGCGAGGACGGCCGCTATTATCCGCGTCTGGTCATTGCCGGCCAGCCCGTGGACTTCGTGCTCGACGCCAGCGTGGATGATGTCGTGCTGACCACCGATGATGCGGACCGCATCGGGATCGACGTGGCGTCGCTGGTGTTCGATGACGAAGCGCTGATCGGCAATGTCCGATCGGTCGCAGCGACCGTCGAACTTGACGACGTGCAGTTCGGCTCCTTTTCCATCGCCGACCTCCCGGCCAAAGTCTCAGCCAACGTGCTGGGCGGCAACGTGCTCGGCATGGCATTCCTCGATCGCTTCAGCCGCTGGCGGATCGAGAATGGCGTGTTGATCTTGGAGCCGTAGAAGCCGAACGATCGACTTTATCTCTGTAGCACCTGCCGGCACGCCGCCGCGCGCGCCTGCCAGCCGAGGCGCTGCAGTTCGGGCTGGTCGTGATCTTCCGTCGGCCAGCCGAGGCAGAGATAGGCGACCAGGGTCCAGCCTTCCGGCACGTCCAGTTGCCGCGCCGCCGCCTGGGGATCGAGGATCGAGACCCAGCCGACGCCCAGCCCGCGCGTGCGCGCGGCCAGCCACAGGGTATGCACCGCCAGCACGGCGGAATAGCGCAGGGTCTCCGGCATGGTCTGGCGGCCGAGGCCGGCGCCCTGTTCGGTCGCCTCGTCGCAGAATACGGCGAGATGGCGCGGCGCTTCCTTCAGGCCCGCCAGCTTCAATCCCGCATAGAGCTGCGCGCGCTCGCCGTGATAGCCGGCCAAAGCGCGCTCGTTGGCGGCGCTGAAATTGGCGGTGATGGCGGCGCGATTGGCCGCATCATCCACCGAGACGAAGCGCCAGGGCTGCGCGTTGCCGACCGACGGTGCCAGGCAGGCGAGGTCGAGCAGCTCTTCCACCATCTCCGCCGGGATCGGATCGGTGCGGAAATGGCGCACGTCGCGGCGCCAGCGCAGCAGCTCGCGCAGCTCATACCGGAAACGGTCGTTGAATTGCGGCGAGCGCCGGAGCGCAACGATCTCGCGGAACATGACCTATGCCGCGCGCGCGTTGCCGGCGGCGACGATCTCGACGATCTCGCCCATGATGCGGCTGATGTCGTAATCCTTCGGCGTGTAGATCCGCGCCACGCCCATCGCCTTCAGCCGCTCTGCATCTTCTGCCGGAATGATGCCGCCGACGATCAGCGGCACGTCGCCGAGGCCGCTGGCGCGCAGCCGCTCCAGGATCTCGCCGACCAGCGTGATGTGCGAGCCGGAGAGGATGGAGAGGCCGATCACGTGCACGCCTTCCTCCAGCGCCGCATTGGCGATCTCGGCGGGGGTGAGGCGGATGCCCTCATAGACGACTTCCAGGCCGGCATCGCGGGCGCGCACGGCAATTTGCTCGGCGCCGTTGGAATGGCCGTCCAGGCCCGGCTTGCCGACCAGCATCTTGATGCGGCGGCCGAGCTTGGCGGAGACCTCTTCGACCCGCGCGCGCACCCGCGCCAGGTCGCCATGGCCGGATTCGATGCCCGCGCGAGCGACGCCGGTCGGCGCGCGATATTCGCCATAGACCTTGCGCAGGGTGACGCCCCATTCGCCGGTGGTGACGCCGGCATGGGCGCAGGCGATGGACGCCTCCATGATGTTGCCGCCGGCGCGCGCCTCGGCTTCGAGTTTTTGCAGCGCAGCGCCCGCCGCCTTTGCATCGCGCGCCGCGCGCCAGGCGATCAGGCGCTGGACCGCCTCGGCCTCCGCTGCCGCATCGACGGTCAGGATGCCGCCATCGTCCGATGCGGTGAGCGGCGAGGGCGCGCTGTCGGTGAACTTGTTCACCCCCACCACCACCTGCTCGCCGGCCTCGATCGCCGCCAGCCGCCGCGCGTTGGATTCGACCAGGCGCTGCTTCATGTAGCTGTTCTCGATCGCTGCCACCGCGCCGCCCATCTCGGCGATGCGCGCCAGTTCCTCGCGCGCCGCCTGCTTCAGTGCCTCGACCTTGCCGGCCACGACGTGGGAGCCGTTGAAGATGTCGTCGAACTCCAAAAGGTCCGTCTCATAAGCAACAATCTGCTGCAGGCGCAGCGACCATTGCTGGTCCCACGGCCGCGGCAGGCCCAGCGCTTCGTTCCAGGCCGGCAATTGCACCGCGCGGGCGCGCGCATCCTTGCTCAAGGTGACGGCCAGCATCTCCAAAAGGATGCGATAGACATTGTTCTCCGGCTGCTGCTCGGTCAGGCCCAGCGAATTCACCTGCACGCCATAGCGGAAGCGACGGAGCTTCGCGTCGGTCACGCCATAGCGCTCTCGTGTGATCTCGTCCCACAATTCGGCGAAAGCGCGCATCTTGCACAGCTCGGTCACGAAGCGCAGCCCGGCATTGACGAAGAAGCTGATGCGGCCGACGACCTGCGCCAGATCTTCCGCCGGCACGCGCGCCTTCACCCGGTCCAGCACCGCGATGGCGGTCGCCAGCGCAAAGGCCAGCTCCTGCTCCGGCGTCGCGCCTGCCTCCTGCAGATGGTACGAGCAGACGTTGGTCGGATTCCATTTCGGCACTTCGCGATAGGCAAAGGCGATCACGTCGGTGGTGAGCTTCAGGCTCGGCTCCGGCGGGAAGATGTAGGTGCCACGCGACAGGTACTCCTTGATGATGTCGTTCTGGACCGTGCCTTGCAGGCTGGCCCGCGCGACGCCCTGCTTCTCGGCCGCGGCGATGTAGAGCGCCAGCAGCCACGGCGCCGTGGCGTTGATGGTCATCGAGGTATTCATGCGGTCGAGGGGCAGCCCGTCCATCAAGGTCAGCATGTCGCCCAGATGGCTGACCGGCACGCCGACCTTGCCCACTTCGCCCTTGGCCAGGGGATGGTCGGGATCATAGCCGGTCTGCGTCGGCAGGTCGAAAGCGACGGAAAGCCCCGTCTGGCCGCGCGCCAGATTGGTGCGATAGAGCGCGTTGGAGGCGGCGGCCGAGGAATGGCCGGCATAGGTCCGGAACAGCCACGGCTGCTCCCGCTGTTTGGACCCGCGTTCCGGCGTGGCTGCGCTGCGCATTTTGCACCCCTGATCTGGTCGTCGTCCGGTCCGCCCTTCAAGGCGTTGTTTTGCAATGCAATATAAAGTTCGGGCGGGGCCGACGTCCAGAGCGGTCAGAACCCCATCCGGCCACACCGGACTGTGTCGCACTGCAAAATTCATTTGAAATTAACTGCCGAAATAACAAGATGGGGATAGTGCAGTGCAGCATGAGACTCGCATGTCAGGGCCAGCGAGCGGACGCACGGTGTAAGGAATGGAGTATCGTTATGTGGCCCTATACCCCCGACGAACAAGTTTGGCTGGTGCCGTCCAAGGAATGGACCGCCAGCGTGATGGCGGCGGACCTCGCGCGGCGCAAGGCGGCCGAGCAGCAGGAAATCCAGCTTGTCCTGCCGATGCCGATGCCGGCGCCGTACGATGATTTCGTCACCCACCCCCAGATCACGTTGCGTAAATAGCATCCATGTGGTCGGCCGCGGGGGTAGCCGGTCTCAACACTGATTTGCGAGCCATGTCGCGCAAAGCGATGCGCGCGATGTCGTCCATCCTCCGGCGCCGCGGGGACCGCGCAACACGTTCATCCAGTCATGCCGGTCGCCAGGCGCGGGCGATGAACCTTGCCTTGCAGGGCGGCGGCGCGCATGGCGCCTTCACCTGGGGTGCGCTCGATCGTTTGCTGGAAGACGACACACTGTCGTTTGAGGCATTGAGCGGCACCAGCGCCGGCGCGATCAACGCTGTGCTCCTGGCGGCCGGCCTTGCCGACGGCGGGCCTGTGGCCGCGCGCGAGAAACTGGCGAAATTCTGGTCGGCCATCGCCACGCATCCGCACGGCGATGCGATCGCCAGCAGCCTGTTCATCGCCTTCCCCGGCTTGCAGCGGGTGCAGCAGGCGGGCCTCGATCTGATGGGCAAATTCCTGGCGCCGGCCCAGTTCAATCCGCTCGATTACAATCCGATGCGCGATCTGTTGCGCGATCTGGTGGATTTCGAGCGCCTGCGCGCGCTGGGTCCGGCCTTGTTCGTGGCCGCCACGGACGCGGCCACCGGGCGCAAGCGCATCTTCACCCGCGAGGAAATGAACCTGGAGGCGGTGCTGGCCTCGGCCTGCCTGCCACAACTGCATCATCCGGTCGAAGTGGACGGGCGGCTTTATTGGGACGGCGGCTATGTCGCCAATCCGCCGCTGCTGCCGCTGGTGCAGGACGCGAAGGCCGCCGACACGCTGTTGATCCAACTGATCCCGCTGGCCGACCAGGATGTGCCGCAGGACCATGCCGGTATCGGCGAAGGCCTGACCCGCGTCATCTTCAACGCGCCGTTGCGGCAGGAGATCGCCACGCTGCAATTGCTGTCGGAAGCGCAGAAGCCCGACAGCCAGGTGGCCGGACACCGTTTCCACCTGATCGACGCGACGCCGACCACGCAGAGCCTGCCGCCCGGCAGCCGGCTGACACCCGACCGTCGGCTGATCGAGCAATTGCGCGATGCCGGCCGGCAGGCGGCGGATGATTGGCTGGCGCGCAACCGCGACCAGATCGGCCGCCAGGCGACGGCCGACCTGGCAGCGGCGTTCCTCTAGGCGGCGTCGAGCGCCTGCTTCACGTCGGCGAGAATGTCCGCGACGTCTTCCAGCCCCACCGACAGGCGCACCAAACCCGGCGTGATGCCCTGCGCGGCCTTTTGCTCCGGCGACAGGCGCTGATGCGTCGTCGTCGTCGGATGGGTGGCCAGCGATTTCGCATCGCCCAGGTTGTTGGAGATCAGCACCAGCTTCAGCGCGTTGAGGAACTTGAACGAGGCTTCCTTGCCGCCCTTCAAATCGATGCTGACAATGGAGCCGCCCGACTTCATCTGCTTCCGCGCCAGCTCCACCTGCGGGAAATTCGCCAGCGTCGGATAGAGCACGGCGTTGAGCTTGGCGTGGCCTTGCAGTGCCCGCGCGATCTTCTCGGCGCTCTCGCAATGGCGCTGCATCCGCAGGTCCAAGGTCTCCAGGCCCTTCAGCAGGATCCAGGCATTGACCGGGCTCAAGGATGGGCCGGTGTGGCGGATGAAGGGCTGCAAGGTCTCGTTGATGTATTTGGCGGTGCCCAGGATCACACCGCCCAGTGAGCGGCCCTGACCGTCAATGTGCTTGGTTGCCGAATACACGACGATGTCGGCGCCGAACTCCAGCGGCCGCTGCAGCAGCGGCGTGGCGAAGACGTTGTCGACGATGACCAATGCGCCCGCCGCGTGGGCCAGGTCGCACACGGCCTTCAGGTCGACCAGGCGCAGGCTCGGGTTGGACGGCGTCTCCAGCAGCACCACCTTCGTCGGCTTGGATAGTGCCTTCTTCCACTGATCCAGGTCGCGGCCGTCAACGAACTGCGTCTCGACGCCCCATTTCGGCAGGATTTCCTGCACGATGTAGTTACACGACCCGAACAAGGCATCGGACGCGACGACGCGGTCGCCGGCCTTCACCAGGCAGGCGAGCGAGGCGAAGACCGCGGCCATGCCGCTGGCCGTCGCGCGCGCGGCTTCCGCGCCTTCCAGCAGCGCCATGCGCTCTTCGAACATGGCGACGGTGGGATTGCCGAAGCGGCCATAAACGAAGCGGGGGCGCGAATTGTCGAACGCCGCCTCGGCCTCTTCCGCCGAATGATAGACATAGCCCGAGGTCATGAAGATCGCCTCGGCCGTCTCGGCATGCTGGGAGCGGGTCTGGCCGCCATGCACCATCTGGGTGCCCAGGCCCCATTCGGGGCGGATCGCGCGTCGATAGTCGTTCATGTTCCTGGCTCCTCCGGACCGGCATCTCGCCAACATCCGGGCATAAAAAAACCCCGACCGGATGGAAAGGGTCGAGGCGTACGAATGCGCCAGGCACCTTTTAGCCGCTTGTTTTACGTGGCCGCAATCCGGTCCAAATCACCACGTCGTGGCGGGCAGTATTCACAAGCCAAACGCGAAGTCAAGGCGGACAGGGACAAGCGGGGCTGCCCGCCATTCCGGGTCTTGGAAAGGGTTGAACCCACACCCCCGTCGATACGACCAAGCGGCCAGTGGCCTTGCCGATCTGTGACTTTATTTCTAGTCTGGTCGCGGGGATCGGTTTCGCATTCAGCTCTCTTGGGGGAAAGCAACATGAGCGATCAAGGTGGCCTTGTCGCCGCGCCCGCGTGGTCCGGCGCGGATCAGCCGGTGCAGAAACTGGAATATGACGGCCGGATCGGGTCGCTCTACGGCATCTTCATCAAGAACATCCTGCTGGGCTTGATCACGCTCGGCATCTACCGCTTCTGGGGCAAGACCAACCTGCGCCGCTATGTCTGGTCGCATGTGAGCCTGCAGGGCCAGCGTTTCGAATATACCGGCACCGGCGGCGAGCTGTTCATCGGCTTCCTGATCGTGTTCGTGTTCTACATCCTGATCTTCGTCGCCCTCGCCATCGGCGTGGCGGTGTTCGGCGAGGGCGTCGCGCGCTTCAGCCAGTTCGTGCTGGCGATCCTCATCTTCTATCTGGTGTTCGTGGCGCAATATGCGGCGCAGAACTACCGGCTGACCCGCACCTTGTGGTCGGGCATCCGTGGCGGCATGACCGGCTCGGCCTGGAAATACGGCTTCAAGGGCCTGCTGCTGTCCATCCTCAACGTGTTGACGCTCAACCTGGCGGTGCCATGGACCACGGCGCGGCTGATCGAAGACCGCTTCAATCACTCCTATTTCGGCAACGCCAAGGCCACGCTCCAATTCTCGGCCAAGCCGCTCTATCCGAGCTTCCTGTTCGGCTTTGTCGCCTCGGTCGTCGGCCTCGGCGTGCTTGTCTTCGTGCTGTGGACGATCGCCGCGACCAGCGGCATCTTTGACGGCGTGCCGGATGATCTGGCCAGCGAACGCGCCCAGGGCACGTTGTTCCTGCTCATTCTCGTGGGCTATTTCGCCGCCGCTTTCATCCTCATCTTCGCCTTCGCGCCCTATGTGGCGGCGCAATTCCGCGAGATCGCCAGGAACCTGCAGCTTGCCGAGCTGCGTTTCTCCAGCGAGGTCACGGCCGGCCGCTATATCGGCCTGTGGCTTGGCAACATGCTCTGGCTCGTGCTGACATTGGGCCTTGGGCTGCCGGTCGTCATCCAGCGCAGCGCGCGCTTCTTCGCCAACCGGATCGAGATCCACGGGCGGGTCGATGCGGCGCGGCTGCAGCAAACGACGCTCGACCGGCCGCGCTTCGGTGAAGGGCTGCTGGAGGCCTTCGATCCGGGCTTCTTCTGATCGCGGATCGGGCGTCCGGCAGGCAGGCGCATAGGGCATGAGCGGTTCGCATCGTTATTTCGACGGTAAGGTGGCGTTGCCGCGCGATGTCGCGCTCATCCTGCATGGCGACGGGCTGGAACTGCGCGACGCCGCCGGCGCTCCGCTCGCCTTGTGGCCGCTGGCCAGGCTGCGCGTCGTCGACCAGAACGCGGTCAGCGGCAGCTTCACCTTGCGCCTCGATCCCGATCAGGGCGCGCGGCTGGAGGTGGCGGCGGGCGAGGATCTGCAGCGCCTGCTGACCTACCGGCCGGAACTGGGCCGCTGGCGTGGCCGCGAACGGCGCAAGCTGCTCGTCAGCTTCCTGCTGTGGGGCGCGGTGGGACTGGCGATGATCGGGGCCGTATACCTGTCCTGGACTCGTGCCGCGATCATCATCGCCGGATGGATCCCGCCGGCCTGGGAGGACAAGATCGGCGAGGCGATCCAGGACATCGCAACGCCGCAGCCACGGCGCTGCGAAGGTGTGGCCGGCCTCACCGCCTTGCGCGGCCTGGTCGATCGGCTGTGGCGGGAGCATCCCGATCAGCCCATCAAGCTGACCGTGTTCCGCGACGGCGACCCGAACGCCTTCGCGATTCCGGGCCATCGCGTCATCGTCTTCTCCGGCCTCATCGACCGGGCGAAGAATCCGGAGATGGTGGCCGGCGTGCTGGCGCACGAACTGGCCCATGTGGAGCTGCGCCATCCGATCCGCGGCCTGGTGCACCAGATCGGGCTGGGCGCGGCGCTAGCGCTGATGTTCGGCGACAGTTCCATCGCCAGCATGGGCCAATTGGCGCTGCTGCTGTCCTATAGCCGCGACATGGAGCGCGAGGCCGATCAGCGCGGCATCGCCCTGCTGCAGCAGGCCGGCATCCGCGCCGACGGCATGTCCGCCTTCTTCGAGGAGGTGAAGAAAGACGGCCTCGACAAGCTGCCGGATTTCCTGTCCACCCATCCCGATCTCGACGAACGCATCGCCGCCACCAAGCAGCCGACGACCGGCGCACCGGCGATGAGCGAAGAAGAGTGGAAGGCGCTGAAGTCGGTCTGCGCGCGGTAGTGAGCGGCTTCCGGGTCGGCCTCGGAAGTTCGGCGCTGACAAGGAAGGAATTCGCCGGGATCATCGCTGTGACAGTGTTGGCGCGGTTCCTGCCTTAGGACCGATTATGATGCATCGCAAAGAAATCGCGCAGGAATATTCCTAAATGACAGCGTTTTCAGACATATAGTTATATTATTTTTCGAATCGGGGAACTATCCTGACTCTTCCGCATTGCATTATCGCAACTGCGAAGGCATGATCCGCCCTAAGACCAACGCAAAGATTGGTTCGGCGGGACAGCGAAAGGGATCAGGGACATGTCGGAGTCGGCCGCGGTTATTCAGCTCCACCAGGGCAATGCAAAGGGCGGCAATGGCGCGCCCAAGGACCTGTACGAGGTCGGCGAAATTCCGCCGCTCGGCCATTTGCCGTCCAAGATGTATGCCTGGGCCATCCGGCGCGAACGCCACGGCCCGCCCGAGCAATCCATGCAGATCGAAGTCGTGCCGACGCCGATTCCGGATGCGGACGAGGTCGTCGTGCTCGTGATGGCGGCGGGCGTCAATTACAACGGCGTCTGGGCCGGTTTGGGCAAGCCGATCTCGCCCTTCGACGTGCACAAGGCCGAATATCACATCGCCGGCTCCGATGCGGCGGGCATCGTCTGGGCCGTCGGCTCCAAGGTGAAACGCTGGAAGGTGGGCGACGAGGTCGTCGTCCATTGCAACCAGGATGACGGCGACGACGAGGAGTGCAACGGCGGCGACCCGATGTTCTCGCCCTCGCAGCGCATCTGGGGCTACGAGACGCCGGACGGCTCCTTTGCCCAGTTCGCCAAGGTGCAGGGCCGCCAGCTCATGGCGCGGCCGAAGCACCTGACCTGGGAAGAGAGCGCCTGCTACACGCTCACCCTCGCCACCGCCTATCGCATGCTGTTCGGCCATCGCCCGCACATCCTGCGCCCCGGCCACAATGTGCTGATCTGGGGCGCCTCGGGCGGCCTCGGCTCCATGGCGGTGCAGCTCTGCGCCACGGCCGGCGCCAACGCGATCGGCGTCATCTCGGACGAGAGCAAGCGCGAGTTCGTGATGTCACTGGGCGCCAAGGGCGTCATCAACCGCAACGACTTCAATTGCTGGGGCCAGTTGCCCGACGTCGACGACACCGCCGGCTACAACGACTACATGAAGCGCTGCCGCGAGTTCGGCAAGGCGATCTGGGGCGTGACCGGCAAGGGCGTCGATGTCGATTTCGTCTTCGAGCATCCGGGCGAGCAGACCTTCCCGGTCTCCTGCTTCGTGGTGAAGCGCGGCGGCATGGTCGTGTTCTGCGCCGGCACCACCGGCTACAACCTGACCATGGATGCGCGTTTCGTCTGGATGCGGCAGAAGCGCATCCAGGGCAGCCACTTCGCCAACCTGTTGCAGGCGAGCCAGGCCAACAATCTGGTGCTGGAGCGGCGCATCGACCCCTGCATGTCGGAAGTGTTCGGCTGGCACGACATCCCGGCCGCCCATACCAAGATGTGGAGGAACCAGCACAAGCCGGGCAATATGGCCGTCCTGGTCCAGGCCAAGCGGCCGGGCTGCCGCACCCTGGAAGACGTGGTCGAAGGCTGACCGCCTCCGATCCTTCACGCAGGGACCCGTGCCATGAACGCCGTGCCGTCGGCGGCATCGCCGCTGCTGTCTGATCTTGTTCCGACCTGTCGCGCCGCGCTCGTAGCGGCGGAGGATGTGCTGGCTCGCGCGCAGGCGAAGCTGTCGCGCGCCCTTGCGCCGGGTGGGCGCGTCGATGCTGCGCTCTTGGATCGCGAGCAGCACGCGGCGCACGGCTTCGCCTGGTTCGCCACCTATGTCGCGGCGCTGAGGGCGACCCTGGGCTGGGCGGAGCGGCCGGAAGTCGCCGACAGCCCGAGCGCGGCCGAGAAGCTGATCCTGCAAATCGCCTTCGCCGAATTCGTTGCGCAAATGCTGGGTGGCTTGCCGATGAGCCAGGGCGAGATGGTGCGGCCGGCCGATCTCGGCCTTGGCGAGGACGATCTGACGACCTTGGCGCGCTGCGCCGAAAAGCTGCGGGGCGGCAATTCGCCGGCGGCACGCCGGCAGCTTGCAACGCTGATCGCCGACGGCGATTTCGGCGCGGTGGCCTTGGGCGACGAGACTTTGCTGCTGGTGCGCGACCAGTTCCGCCGCTTTGCCGAAGATCATCGCGAGGATGCGCATCGTTGGCACCTCAAAGACGAGTTGATCCCGCTGGAGATCATCGGGCAACTGGCGGAGATGGGCGTGTTCGGCCTGACCGTGCCGGAGGAGTTCGGCGGCGCGGGGCTCGGCAAGCTCGCCATGTGCGTGGTGACGGAGGAATTGTCGCGCGGCTATATCGGCCTGGGCTCGCTCGGCACGCGCTCGGAAATCGCGGCCGAGCTGATCCGACTCGGCGGCACGGAAGAGCAGAAGCATTACTGGCTGCCCAAGCTCGCCAGCGGCGAGATTCTGCCGACGGCGGTGTTCACCGA
>DASZQC010000222.1:0-4406 GCA_035549815.1 Dongiaceae bacterium | reverse complement strand
CGCCATCCTGCCACATCGCGCCGAGGTCCGCTTCGTCATCCGCGAGCGCGACAAGCGCCCGGTCAGCGCCACCGCCGACTTCCGCGAGATCCGCGACGTGCGCGAGGTCATCGTGACCGAGGAAAAGGATATCGCCTTGACGCTGCTGTTCGATCCGGAACATCACCTCGAGGAACGCATCCTGCGTGAGCAGTTCCAGGCGTGATGTCAACTAAACCCTATCCGTCATGGTCGGGCTTGGCCCGACCATCCACGAGTTTGCCTGCAATCGCTTGATCTCGCCGATAGAAACTCGTGGATCCTCGTGCCAAGCACGAGGATGACGATTCGAGAACTAAGAGCCCGAGCTGATCCTTCCCGCGACGAACCCGGCGACGGCCGCGATCAGCCGGTCCATGTCGCGGGCGAAATCGGTGAAGTCGGTGCGCTTCTCGATGCGGTCTTCGTCCATATAAAGTGCGCGGTTGATCTCGATCTGCAAGGAGTGCCGCAATTCGACAGGCCGCCCGAAGCGCGCCACGATCTCGGCCCCTTTGAAGGGATCGTTGATCGCCACCTGGTAGCCGAGGCGCTCCAGGAATTCCGCCACGAACATGGTGAAGTCGCGGTCGCAACTGGCGCCGTCGCGATCGCCCAGCACGATGTCGGCGCGCGGGATGCTCTGGCCGCGCTTGCGCCCGGCCGAGCGCATGGAATGGCAGTTGATGTGCCAGGCGCTGCCGTGACGCCGATGCGCCGCGTCCAGCAGCGCCTCCAGCGCCAGGTGATACGGCCGGTGGAAGCGCTCCACGCGGTTGACGATCTCCTCCACCGTCAAGTGGCGGTCATAGATGTTGACGGTGCCTTTGATCAGCCGGCGGATCAGGCCCAGCCCCATCTCGGCCTTTTCGCTCTGGATCACCGGATGCGGCCAGGGCTCGCCCAGCATGGTCAAATCGACCTCATGCTCGTGACGGTTGGGGTCGATGTAGGACCGCGGGAACAAAGCCTTCAGGAAGCTCGCGCCATGGGCCGGCGCGGTCTCGAACAATTCATCGACGAAGGCGTCCTCGGCCCGGCGCAGCATGTCGCGCGGCGGCACATGGTCGAAATCCACCGGATAGTCATTTCCGCTGTGGGGTGAATCGAACACCAGCGGCAGGGCGCGGCCGCTCGGCCGCAGGCTCATCAGCACGCCCGGCAGGTGATGTTCGACGGGAAAGGCTTCCTTTGCGACCATGCGGCTTGTCATTAGAGGGGCAGGCGCTATTGTTCAAGCCTCACCTCCACGTCACAGGAAGCGGATCGTGCCCGATTACCCGCGCAGCATGGAGATGCTGCGGCGCCTGATCGCCTTTGATACAACCAGCCGGAACTCGAACCTCGAGCTCATCGATTTCGTACGCAACCACCTGGACCGCCATGGCATCGCCAGCGAGCTGATCCCGGACGCGACCGGCAAGAAGGCCAATCTCTACGCCACCATCGGGCCGAAGGACCGCGCCGGCATCTGCCTGTCCGGCCACACCGACGTGGTGCCGATCGACGGGCAGGATTGGTCGACCGATCCCTGGACCCTGACCGAGCGCGACGGGCTGCTTTATGGCCGTGGCACCTGCGATATGAAGGGCTTCGTCGCCATCATGCTCACCTGGGTCGAGCGCTTCGCCAAGACGGACCTGAAGACGCCGGTGAACCTGCTGTTCTCCTATGACGAGGAGGTCGGCTGCCTCGGCGTGCGCGGCGCGCTGGAGCGGCTGAAGCAACTGCCGATCATGCCCAAGGGCTGCGTCATCGGCGAGCCGACCGAGATGAAGGTCACCACCGCGCACAAGGGCAAGAAAAGCATGCGCTGCCACGTGCATGGGCATGAATGCCATTCGTCGCTGGCGCCGAAGGGCGTCAATGCGGTGGAATATGCGGCCGAGGTGATCGCGTATCTGAAGGGCATGGCGCGACGTTTCGCCAGCGACGGGCCGTTCGATCACGATTACGACGTGCCCTACACGACCATCCATACCGGCATCGTGCATGGTGGCACCGCGCTCAACATCGTGCCCAAGGATTGCCGCTTCGATTTCGAGTTCCGCTACCTGCCGGGCGAGGATCCGGAGAAGCTGCTGGCCGAGGTGCAGCGCTTTGCCGAGACGAAGCTGGCGCCGGAGATGAAGAAGGTGGTGGCCGAAGCCGGCTTCAGTTGGCAGCAGATCTCCGCCTTCCCCGGCCTCGACACCAAGGACGAGGAAGAGATCGCGGTGCTGACCAAGGCGCTGGCGCTCAGCAATGCCACGGTCAAGGTCGCCTTCGGCACCGAGGCGGGCCTAATCCAGCATGCCGGCATCCCCGCCGTGGTCTGCGGCCCCGGCAGCATCGACCAGGCGCATAAGCCGAACGAGTTCGTCGCCCTCTCGCAATTGTCTCAGTGCGAAGCCTTCATGGATCGGCTGGTCGCGCGGCTGCAAAGCTGACGCGATGCATAAACGCGAACTGCTTCGGGCCAAGGCCATGTGCTTGGCCTTCGGCACCGCCGGCGGCACGCTGTTCTATCTCCTGAACCTGCCCTTGCCCTGGATGCTCGGCGCCATGGGCGCCACCACCATCGCCGCCATGAGCGGCCTGCGCATCGCCGCCGCGCCGACGCTGCGCATGGTCTTCACCTCGATCCTCGGCATCATGCTGGGCAGCGCCTTCACGCCCGGCGTGCTGCAGAGCATCGGCACCTGGCTCGGCTCGTTCGGCTGGCTCGTCATCTATGTGGTACTGGCGACGTCGCTTGTCTTCGCCTTCTATCTGCGCGTCGCGCGCTACGACACGGTGACCGCCTATTTCTCCGCGGCGCCCGGAGGTTTGAGCGAGATGATCCTGGCCGGCGGCGCCCTGGGCGGCGACGAGCGACGCATCTCTCTGGCCCATGCGGCGCGCATCCTGATCGCGATCTTCTCGCTCTCCTTCGGCTATCGCTGGTTTGGCGGCTATGTGCCGCCGGTCGCCGGTTCCCCGGCGCTGTCGACCATCATCGAGATCGAGGATTGGTTGGCCCTCGCCGCTTGCGGCGTTGTCGGGTATCTCGGCGCCCGCGCCTTGCGCATCCCCGCTTATGCGCTGGTGGGGCCGATGGTGCTGAGCGCCATCGCCCATGTCAGCGGCCTGACCGTCTCTCGCCCGCCGCTTTGGCTGGTGGCGGCGGCGCAGGTGATCATCGGCTCCATGGTCGGATCGCGGTTCGACAGCATCTCCCTGCGCACCGTCGGCCAGGCGCTGTTGCTGGCGACCGGCGCCACAATCGTGCTGCTGGGTCTCGCCACCCTGTTCGGTGAGACGGTGGAAAAGACGCTGGGCATCCCCTTCGCCGCGGCCTTGCTGGCCTTCTCGCCCGGCGGCCTTGCCGAGATGAGCCTGATCGCCTTGTCGATGGATGTGGATGCGGCCTATGTCTCCAGCCACCACATCGTGCGCATTTTCATGATCGTGCTGGCGGCGCCGCTGCTGTTCCGCCTATTGCGCCGCGGCGGCTAGCGCTTTCACCGCGCGCAGATCGACTTTGCCGCTGCCCAGCACCGGCAGACTGTCGATGCGGCGCAGGTCGTTGACCTTCGGAATCCATAGTTTCGGCAGATCGGTCTCCGACAGTCCCTGCCACACCAGTTGCGGCGCCATCGCCTCGTTGGCGATGTAGAAGCCGACCAGGCGCTCGCCTTTCGCCGCGTCGGGCACCGCGGTGACGCAGGCGCCTTCGATGCCGGGCAGGCGCAGCATCGCCTCCTCCACTTTCAGGTGCGGCACCATTTCGCCGCCGATCTTGGAAAAGCGCGACAGGCGGTCGGTGATCTTGATGAAGCCGTCATCGTCCAGGATGGCGATGTCGCCGGTGATGTACCATTCGTCGCGCAGCACCTTCTGGGTCGCTTCGTCGTCGGCCAGATAGCCGACCATGCGCCCCGGCCCTTTCAGCAGCAGCAGACCCTCCTGCCCTTCCGGCAGATCGGCACCGGTCTCCGGATCGACGATGCGCGCGGCGACACCGGGCAGCGGATGGCCGACGGTGCCGGGCTTGTGGCCGACCTGCTGGGCGTCGGGCTGCACGATGTTCGGCACGTTGACGGAGACGACCGGCCCCATCTCGGTGCAGCCATAGCCTTCCAGCATGTCGATGCCGAACTTCTCCTTGAACTGCGCCGCGAAATCGGGCCGCAGGCGCTCGGCGCCGACCACGACATGGCGCAGGGTCTTGAAATCCTCCGGCGAGCAGGTCCGGTAGTAGCTCTGGCAGAAGGTCGGCGTGGAGATCAGCATCGTCGCCTTATGCTCGCGCGCCAGCTTGCCGATGGTCTTCGCATCCAGCGGATTGGGGTGATAGATGGCGCCCATCCCCAGGACCAGCGGCATGCACAAGGTGCCGGTGAAGCCGAAAGAATGGAAGAACGGCA
>DASZQC010000221.1:0-13047 GCA_035549815.1 Dongiaceae bacterium | reverse complement strand
GTTAACGTTCTGAGAGTCTCCATGCGCCATATACTGATGTGTGCTTTGGTTGCGACCTTTGCCCTTGCGGGCTGCGCCGGCCCCAATCACACCCAGCCCAACGGCGAACCGATCTATATCAGCCGCCAAGTCGAAGCCCATTTGAAGAGCTACCTGCGCATGATCGGTGCGGGCCGCGAAGGCGCCTTTGCCGTCTCCGAAAAGGGCACGGTCGGCTTCTTTGCCTATTGCTCGGCCGGCGATTGCCGCAGCCAGGCCAACTTCGCCAATGAGGCCGTGCAGCATTGCGAAGGCTTCGGCCAGGGGCATTGCGTGGTGCTCGCGGTCAATGGCGACATCCGCCGGCCCTACAAGCTGATCGGCGACGAGCAGGCCTTCCTGCAGCCCTAGTCATCCTCCAGAACGGGGAACGCAAAGCGCAAATCGCGGGCGCGCGCCTTGTCGCGCACCGAGCGCAGCCGCGCCACGGCGACGGGATCGCCCGGCGCCTCCGCCAGGTCGGAGATCGCCAGGGCGCGCTCGGCGACGAATTCAACATAGGGTATCGGTTCGCGCGCCGCGCAGAAGGCGCGCAACTGCTCCGCAAAGCGCCGCGCCTCGCTCCATTGCCGGCGCTCGATCGCCCAGTCGATGGCGTGGCGGCGGAACAGGATCTGGTTGTGCGCCAGGGGCGAGCGGGCCAACAATTCCTCGCCCCGCTTGATCCATACCGGTTGCTTGTCCGGGTCAGGCTCGCATTGCGCCGTGATCGCCAGTACCAGCGGGCCGCCGAACGCCATCGAGGTGCGCTCGGCCAGTTCCAGCGCCTCCTGGCAGTATTGCATCCGCTGCGCGCTGGAAACGGTCACGTCGGCCGTTGCCGCCATGGTGGCGAGCAGGATGTAGGTGTAGCGATCCGACTTCAGCGCGCGCGATAAGACCAGCGCCTGCTCCGTGGAGGCCGCCGCTTCTTCGTTATGTCCCGTGATGAGATGGACGAAGGACCTGCATTGCATGGAGAACATCTCCAGGTAGCGATCGCCGATCTGCCGGGCGCAGGCCAGCGCCATCTCGATGTCCCGCAAGGCTTCCGCGACGTCGAGGGAGAACAGCCGGCAATCGGCGAGCATGCAGCGATTGGCCGTTGCCACGCGCAGCAATCCTTCCTGGTCGGCGAGGGTCACACATTCCTGGAAATAGCGGCGCGCCGTCTCGGTGGTGCCGCTGGCATAGCCGAGATCGCCCATGCCGCCGAGGGCGCGGATGCGCCATTCCTTCGATTGCGCCTGGTCCGCCGCCGCCAAAGCGGCCTGGTGCGCGGCGCGGCACTCATCCAGGTTGCCGGCGGCGAAATGCAAATTGCCGCGCAGATGCTGCAGCTCCGCCTGCAGCAGCGCGTCGTCGGCGAGCGCGGGCGAGGCGAGCGCCAGGTCGGCCTGCGCCAGCGCATCCTTCACCCGTCCCAGCAGCCGGTTGCAGGCGGCGAGGCCGATCGTCGCCAGCAGCTTGCGCCGGTCGTCGCCGGCTTGGCCGACGGCGATTTCGTAGGCGGCCAGCGCAGGCTCGCCCTGGCCCAGATCGCGGTGCAGCTTGCCGACCTCCATGGCCAGATCGAACCGGTCGTCCGGCGAGGTTGCGATCTGCAGGCCGCGCTGCGCCAGCGCCAAGGCGCGCTCGACATGGAAGGCTGCGCTCTCGGCCCGCGCGGCGCGCAGATAGGCGGTCGGCGCGACGCTGTCGTTGGCGCGGTCCAGATGTTCCGCCATCAGCACCGGATCGCGCGCCGCGAACATTGAGGCGGCGGCGCGATGCAGGTGGTTGCACCGCTCCTTGGTCAGGGCGGCATAGACGCCGTCCCGGATCAAGGCATGGGCAAAGGCCAGCTCGCCGCCTTCGGGCCGGATCAAGTGCCGCCGCTCCAGCTCCGTGGCCTGATAGCCGGGCTCGTTCAGCAGGGTGCGCAGGTCGGCCAGGCGGAAGCGCTGGCCCAGGATCGCCGCCGTCTCCACCGCGCGCCGGTCGAGCGCGTCCAGCCGGTCCAGCCGGGCCAGCACCACGCCATGCAGCGACGGCGGCAGCTTGCCGTCCTGGTCCAGGGCGCGGCTACGCAGCAACTGCTCCAGGAACAGCGGATTGCCCTCGGCGCGCTCGATGCAGCGGCGGACGAAATCGCCGCTTTCCAGGGACAGGTTTCCGGCCAGTTGCGCCGCATCGGTCTCGGTCAAGGGCCGCAACTCGATGGTGGAGGCCAGCGCATCGCGCGCCAAAGCGCGCCAGCCGGCATCGATCGGATCGCCGTCGATGCGCGAGGACAGCAGCAGGATGGCGGCGGATTCGCCGGCCGCCGCGGCGAGTTCGGCAAGCCGCCCCAGCACCGCACGGCCCGCCCAATGGACGTCCTCGACGATCACCAGCAAGGGCCGTCGGCGCGCGGCGGCGCGCAGCAGCGTGCCGAGGGTGCGCGCCCGGCCACGCTCGCGCGCCGCCTCGTCCATGGATCGCAGCAGATCGAGATCGGTCGGATTCTGCGCCAGCGACAGCAGATCGGCGGCAAAGGGCGCCAGCTCCGCCGGCAGTGCACCGCCGGCGATCGCCCCGGCCAGCGCCTGCTGCCGCGGCCCGGGTGCGACCTCCGCCAGCAACCCAGCGCACAAGGCGGCGCCCACCTCGGTCTCACGCGTGGCGCCGAAATCCAGCACGCGCGCCTGGATGGCGGCAAAGCCGCGCTCCTCTGCATTGCGCACGGTCTCGCGCAGCAAGGTGGTCTTGCCGATGCCGGGATCGCCGCGCACCAGCAGGGCGCCGCCCTGGCCGTCCATTGCGCCTTCGATCAGGGCCGCGATCTGCGCCATCTCGGCACGCCGCCCGACCATGCGGCGCAGCGGCCGCGCGGCCTCTGGCGTGCGACCTTCGATAGCAGAGGCAGCGATGGCGAAGACCGGGATTGCATTCATGCCTTTCAGCGAGACACCAGGCTGTGCGACGCAGGGCAGGGTGTCGGCGATCTCGTCTGCGATTGCGCCATCGACCCAGGTGGCGCCGGGCGGTGCGGCATTCATCAGGCGAGCGGCAAGATTGGCCGCCTCGCCGGTCACCGTATAGGTCGCATGGCTGGCGCTGCCGACATGGCCGGCCAGCACCTCGCCCAGCGCCACGCCGATATGCGCGCGCAGGCTCTCGCCGATCTCCTCCGACAATGCGGCCAGCCGCTGGTGGATGGCGCCCGCCGTCTGCGCCGCACGCAGCGCATCATCGCCATGCGCCACCGGCGCGCCGAACAGGGCCATCACCGCATCGCCGATATGCTTGTCGACCGTGCCGCCATGGTCCAGCACCACGCCATCAACCGCCTCGAAATACTGCGCCAACAGGCGCTGCGTCTCTTCCGGATCGCGCCCGGCGGTCAGTTGGGTGAATTGCGCGAGGTCGGCATAGAGCACGGCCACCGGCCGACGCTCGCTGGTATCGGCCAGGCGGGAGATAGGCGGGCGGATGATCGCCGGCTTTGATTTCGGTTCCGCCGCGGCGTCTGATGACAGCGGCTTGCCGCAGCCGCCGCAGAATTTGTCGCCGGGCGTGTTGGCGAATCCGCAGGCGACACAGGACAGCTCCAGCGCCGCGCCGCAGGCGGCGCAGAAGCGTCGATCGTTCCGGTTGTCGGTGCCGCATTGCTGACAGCGCAAGCCCCGCTCCGCCGCCGTCATGGTCGGCGACAAGGCTACGCCCGGGCCGCATATGCGGCAACCACCAGGAACAGGAACCGGAGCCTAGAACGCAAAAGCCCCGCCCAAAGCAAAAACCCCGCGCTGGGGGCGCGGGGCTCGAAACTCACAATTGGTTCGGTCGGATCAGATGACCGATTCAACCCAATCGACCAACTGCCGCTTCGGCATGTTGCCGATCTTGGTCGCCGCGACTTGGCCGTCCTTGAACAGCATCAGGGTCGGGATGCCGCGCACGCCATAGCGCTTCGGCGTCTGCGGGTTGTGGTCGATGTTGATCTTGGCGACGGTGAGCTTGCCGTTCATGTCCTTGGCGATCTCTTCCAGCGCCGGGGCGATCATCTTGCACGGACCGCACCACTCCGCCCAGAAATCGACCAGCACCGGCCCGCTCGCCTTCAGGACGTCGGATTCGAACGAGGCGTCGCTGACGTGGGTCGTATTGGCGGCGACGGGTTTGGTTTGGGTGTTCATCCCTGTATTCCTTTTGCTTGGTCGCCCAGGCGCAAGACGCGCCGGGCGACGCTCTCGGTGGAATCTAGGGAGCGGGGCTCCTGTCCGTCAAGGCGACGGATTGGAGCCATGCGCGTTCAACATGGCCGCGTCGATCTCCATCAGCCGCGGCCCGTCGGTCCAGAGCAGGAAGCTGCGGATTCTCCTTGTTCCATAAAGGGTTGTGAGGGCGTCGCGATAGGCGGCCAGTTGCCGCAAATATTGCTGTGAAACATGCGTGGCGAGCATGGGTGCCGGGCGGTTGCTTTTGAAGTCGACCACCCAGACCTCGTTGGGCAGCACCACGAGGCGGTCGATCTGGCCGCTCAGCACCTGGGTACGGCCGTCCCTGGAACGCAGCGTCGCGACGATCGGCACCTCGGCGCGGCTGTCCGGCCCGAAGATTGCGGCGAAGTCCGGCCGGTCGATGACGGCGATGACCTCCTTGGCCAGCGCCGCGCGCTGATCGGGCGCGACTCCGGTCGACGGGCGCGCGAGATAATCCAGCGCCGCTTTCATCCGCTGCTTCGGCGTGACCTGCGGCAGCATCTCCAGCAGATGGTGCACGACGCGGCCGCGCTGATAGCGCCAGCCTTCATCCTCGCCGAGCGGTGAGAGCGCCGCCGGTTCCGGCTCGCTGGGTTGCGACGGCGTCAGCGGCTTCGGCGGATCGGGCAAAGCCGGTGCCGATTCACGCAGCCAGGTGGGCGACGGCATATCGACCTCCGCGCGGACGGCAACCGCTGCCGCGGGCACCGCCGGCGTGCCGATGGCAAGGCGCAAGGTGTCGCCGCTCCAGCCCTCGGCCGGGCCGCCGAGATGCGCGGGGCGCGGCAATGTCTCGACGCCCGGCATCTCCGCCAGTGCCTCCTGCACATGATCGTGCCAACTCGGCGTGCTGATCTTGCGATTGCCTTTCCAGCCGCAGACATAGAGCCGTTCTTCGGCACGGGTCATGGCGACATAGAGCAGGCGATTCTCCTCCGCGCGCTGCCGGTCCATCGCCACCTCGCGCGCTGCTTCGGCGACCGGGTCATCGGCGGCCTTGTTCGGCGACCAGATCGGCACATCCACTTCGCCGACCCGGAGCCAGAACAGGCCGGATTGCGCCTTTTCCTGTCGGCGCTGATCGGCCAGGAACACCACCGGCGCCTCCAGGCCCTTGGCGCCGTGCACGGTGATGATGCGCACCCGCCCGCCGCCTTCCTCCAGGTCGCGCTTCACCGTCAGCTCGCCCTCGCGCATCCAGCGCAGCATGGTCTGCAGGTCGGGCGGATGGTTGGATTCGAAACTGAGCGCCAGGTTCAGGAACTCGTCGATCGCCTCGCCGCATTCCTCGCCCAGGCGCCGATAGAGGCGCTGGCGGCCGCCTTCGCCGTCGATCAGGCGTGCCAGCAGGTCGAACGGCGTCGCGAAGCCGACGCTGTCCAGGAACGGCTGCAACAGATCATGCGCGCGCCGCGCCGCCGGCGATTCATGCACCAAAGCGGCGATGCGCGACCATAAGCTCATCCCGTCGCGGTCGACGCAGAGCTCGAACAATTCCTCCTCGCTTAAGCCCACCAAGGGCGACTTCAGCAGCTCGGCGAGGTTGAGGTCGTCTTCCGGCAGCAGCAGGAAATCGGCGAAGGCCATGATGTCCTGCACCGCGATCTGCTCCAGCAGGCGCATGCGGTCGATGCCGGCGACGGCGATGGAGCGCCGCTTCAAGGCCCGCACCATCAGCTCGACGAAATGCGTGCGGTTGCGCACCAGGATCATGATGTCGCCGGCATTGAGCTTGCGCACCTGCCCGACGCGGCCGGTCGTGCCCTCGCGCAGCAGGCGCACGATCTCTTCGGCGATCGCCTCGGCCACGCGCGCGTCGGGGGCGGCGGTCAGCTCCCGCACCTGCGGCAGGGCCCAGGGGGCCGGCACATCCTCCGCCACCGGGCAGGCGACCGGCCAGACCACGATCTCGCCAAACTCGCCGGCGCGGCTGACGCGATGGGCGATCTCGCCGTCATCGGCCACGCCGGCGCGGGCGCTGGTATTGAACACGCGGTCGACCAGCCCCAGCACCGCGGCGGTGGAACGGAAGGAGACGTTGAGGTGCACCAGCCGCAGCCGCCCCTCGGTCAGCTCGTCATAGATGACCTGGTGGCGGCCGAACTCCTCGGGGGCTGCGCCCTGGAAGCTGTAGATCGATTGCTTGCGGTCACCAACCGCGAACAACGTGCGTGGATAATCGGCGATGCCCTGGCCGGCGAAGAATTCGGCGGTGAGGGCAGAGATCACCTGCCACTGCTCCGGGTTGGTGTCCTGCGCCTCGTCGATCAGGACATGGTCCAGGCCGCCATCCAGCTTATAGAGCACCCAGGGCGCGATGCCGGGCCGGCGCAGCAGGTCCACGCTTTTCAGAATCAGGTCTTCGTAATCGAGCTGCGCCGCCGCATCCTTGCGGTCCTCGTAGCGCACCAGCACGTCGCGGCCCAAACGCAGCAGGGCCTCGGTGCCGATGGCGACATCGATGGCGCGCAGATGCGCGCAGAGTGCCACCAGGCGATCGGCTTCGGCCGCCATCGCATCATTGGCATCCGCCCAGAAGGCCAGCGCGCCCTTGGTTGCCGCCTTTTTGCGTGGCTCTCCGCTTTGGGTCAGGAAAATCGTGCAGTATTCGTCGAACCGCGCCGCGCGCTCCTGGGCGTCGCAATTGATCCAGGCCGTCAACCGGCCGGCGACGATCTGGTTCGGCTCGGTGCCATGTGTCAGAGCCTCGGCGATCCGCCGCAAGGTCGCGGGATTGCAGGCCAGGTCTGCAACGCCGGCGGTGAGGATCGTCTCGCGCGTATCGTCCATGCCGATGCCCAGCAGATTGCGCAGGGCGCGGCGGATCGCATCCATGCCGGCAGAGCGTTCGATCAGGCGCTGGAACCTGGCGCGCCGGTTCAGCAGCTCGCCCAGCAGATCGTTGAGTCGCCCCTCCGACATGCGGCTGACCGCGATGTCGAGCGCGGCGCGCAACTCGCCCTGGGGCTCGGCGCGTGCCGCGTCCAGCATGTCGTCGCGCGCTTCCCGCATCAAAGCGGCGGAATCGCGTTCCTCGATCAGATTGAAGTGTGGCGCGATGTTGGCCTCCAGCGGGAAGCGGCGGAGCAGCGACTGGCAGAAGGCATGGATGGTCTCGATCTTCATGCCGCCCGGCGTATCCAGCACGCGGGCGAACAGCCGGCGCGCCACCGGCATCAGGGCGGCGATGTCGGCGCCGCCGGCCAGGCCGCGCAGCTCGTCGCGCAAGCCCTCGTCGGGCATCGCCGCCCACTTGGCCAGCGTGTCGGCGATGCGGTTGGACATTTCCGCTGCCGCCGCCTTGGTGAAGGTGAGGCAGAGAATCCGCGACGGCTCGATGCCTGCCAGCAGCAGACGCAGCACGCGATCGCGCAGCACCTTGGTCTTGCCCGAGCCGGCGGAAGCGGAGACCCAGGCAGACGCCGTCGGCTCCGAGCCGCGCCGCTGGGCCTCGGTGGCCTCGGCCAAGGCGCGGGGATCGAGGCCGCTCAAGGCTCGCTCCCCAGATCGCTCGACCATTCGGCGTTGCGCGCCAGATGTGTGTAATCATCGTAGCGCGGCGCGAAGAGCGGATCGGGCGAGGCGGGATAGGCGGCATTGTCGGCGCTGTAATGCGCCAGCAGATGCACCAGGCCGTCATAGGCGGCGCGCGCCAGGTCCGCGAGGTCGCCCTTGATCGGCTTCTCCTCGCCGCCTTCGCCGCTGCCTGAGAGCCGCCAATGCGCCAGCTCGGTAACCGGCGCCGCGGCAATGCCGGTGAAGGCACCGCGCTCCGCCATCGCCGCTTCCAAGGTCAATTGCGGCGCGAAGCCGAGCGCGACTTCGTCGTCCTTGGGCGGCGCGCCGGTCTTGTAGTCGAGAATGGCGAGGCTGCCATCCCGGAAGCGGTCGATGCGGTCGGCGCGCGCCGTCAGGGTGAAGGCGGGCGAGACCTCGTTCATGGCCCATTCGCCGCGCAACTCGGTGCTGATCTGCGCCAAAGCGGGCCGGCGTTCCTCCTCCTGCGCCAGCCACCAGGCGGCGATGCGGCGGAAGCGCGGCTGCCAGAAAGCCCAGACATTCGGGCGGTCGAGCCAATCCTGGAACGCTTCTTCGCCGATGGCGGTCAGTTCCGCCAGCGCGCTCGGCGGCAACTCGCGCGGGAACTTGGTAACGAAGTCGTGCAAGGCGTCGTGCACGGCCGAGCCGAGATCGGCGGCGCCGGGATCCTGGTCCAGTTCGTCCAGCGCCTGCAGGTCCAGGATATGGCGGGCATAGATCGCATAGGGATTGCGCCGCCACAGCTCGATCTGCGTCACCGACATGCGCGCCGGCCGATGCGCGGCGCCAGGCCGCGGCGCCGGCCGCGCGCAAGGGGTGGCCGGGCCGACGGGCAAATCGAGCTGGCGCGCCCAGTTGCGCTCGTGCGGCGGCGTCTTCAATGCCATCTCGTCGCCGCAGCATTTCAGGAACGCGTCAAGGCGCAAGAGCCAGCGCGACGGCACGGTGGGTGCACCTTCCGCGCGGGCCGCGCGGGTCAGCAGCACGCGTTTCGCCCCCATCGCCTGCTGGAAATCGTGCGCGGCAAGGCCGATCTTGCGCTCCGGCAGCGGCAGGCCGAAGCCCTTGCGCATCGGCCGGTTGAGCCACGGATCGATGGCGCTTTCCGCCGGCCAGGTGCCCTCGTTCATGCCGCCAAGGATCAGCAGGTCCGGCTGCTGCAAACGCGCTTCCAGCGGACCCCAGATATAAAGGCGCGGATGCTTGCCGAAACGCGGCCGCACCGCGACGCCCGACAGCAGCTCCATCAGCAAGGCGGAGAAATCCACCGCCGCGACCGGCCCGATCCCGGCGAAAGAGGCAAGCGCATCGTGGGTGAAATCGGCCAGCGCTTCGCCCGCCTCGCCGCGCCACAGCCGCTCGCGTCCGCTTTCCGTGTCGGTGGCGGCCAGCGCCTCCGCGGCGACGATCAGCGCATGCAGCCGCGCCACCGGCGGTAGCTTGCCACCCCACTTCGCCAGGCTCGCTGTGGCGAAGCGCAGATCGGGCAGGCCCGCGGTCAGGATACGCGCCGCCGCGGCGCGCAATTCCTTGCGCGCCTGGCGCAGTTCGATGGCCTGGGCCAACCCATCCCAGCCGGGTGCCGGCCGTGGGCCACGCAGCAGATCGTGGTCCAGATGCCGCGCGAAGCGCCGCAACTGGCCGAGCGGCTGACCTGCGGCGGCCAAAGGATGCTTCAGCAATCCGAGCAGCGGCACCGGCGCCCAATCGGAGGCGGCGGCCTCCGCCAGCAACAACAGGAAGCTGCCGGGTGCCGTCTGCGACAATTCCTGGCCGGCGGAATCGTCGATCTCGATCCGCCAGCGCCGCAACTGCGCCGCGACCCGCCGCGCCAGGCGGCGATCCGGTGTCGCCAGCGCCGCCGTACCGTCCGGTTGCTCGGCCAGGAAGCCGCGCAGGGCGATGGCGATGGTCAGCGCCTCTTCCTGCTCGGTCTGGCAATCGATGCGCCGCACCGCGCGCATGGCAGATGCCACGTCTTGCGAGTCCATCCCATCGGCAAGATCGTTCCACCGGTCGCTGCGCTCGGCCGGCAGCAAAGCCGCCGAGACGATGCGCGCGCGGGCCTTTTGATCCGCGGCTATGTCAGTGGAGATATCGGGGACGTCATCGCGCTTGAGTTCAAGACGTTGCAGCAGCAGCGCCAGGCCGTGCTGCGGATGGGTCGGATCGGCTTCGATTGCCGTCCAATCCGCGTCGCGCGGCGCGCGATCCAGGCCCGGCAGGTAAATCGTGCCAGCCGGCAGTCGTGCGACCACCGCCATCAAATCGGCGGCGGCGGGGATCGAGCCTGTGGAGCCGGCGGCGATGATGGGTGTCTTGGGCGGCGCGGCGGTCCAGATGCGGGCTTGCAGATCGAGCAATTGGTTGCGCCGCTCCGCCGGGTCGATGGCGCCTTCGTCCGCCAATATGCCCGGCCAGGCGCGGCGCAGGATGTCGAGGAAATTGACCGTGAGCTGCCAATGCTGCGCCAGGTTGTCGGGCACCAGGCCGTCGAGGGCCGCAAAATCCTTGCGCTCGGTCTCCACCTG
This sequence comes from Dongiaceae bacterium, assembly GCA_035549815.1. Taxonomy (GTDB): domain Bacteria; phylum Pseudomonadota; class Alphaproteobacteria; order Dongiales; family Dongiaceae; genus Dongia_A. The sequence goes on along the minus strand of DASZQC010000221.1, from coordinate 2,735 downwards.
ATCCAGCAGCCGCGCCAGTTCCTGCGCCAACTGTACTGCCTGGTCGAGGCGGATCGATTCGGAGCTTGGCCCGGCACGCCGAGGCGCCGCCATGATCAGCCGCGCCAGCAGCATGCGGCGCTTCAACTCGCCGATGGCGGGCGGGATCGCGGCACTCGCGGCACCCAGCACCGCGCCGCTCAAGACCGCGAGATCGTCGCCATCCAGATCGCCGATCGGCATCAGGCGCGGCAGCAGGCTGGCGCCGCCGATTCGTTCCGGGCTGATCGCCGCGCGCAGGAACGCCTCCTGCAGCGTGCGGCAGGCGCGGCGATTGGGCAGCAGCACGATCATCTCGGCGAGCTTCAGCGGATCGTGGTCCGCGACTCGCAGCAACTCGGCCGCCAGCGCCTCGGCAAAGGAGATGCCGGTCGGGATCGAAAGAACGTTCGGCTTCTTGCGGAGCGGAGCTTTGCTCATCCCCGCAGCTTGGCTCAAAACCGCCAGCCGTGGAAGGTCAGGTTGCGTTCGACTTCGGTGAGATGTTCGGGCGTCGAGACATGGTACCACTCGCCATCATGGCGGATGCCGTAGAGGCGGCCTTCTTCCATCGCGCGGTCCCACACCACATTGGTGGAGAAGGTGCCCTTGGGCGTGTCGCGGAACAGGCGCGGATGGCAGAGCTGGATGCCGGCATAGAGGAACGGCGCCACCTCGCGCTCCGGTTTGCGCGCCAGGCGGCCGTCCGGCGCCATGATGAAATCGCCGGTGCCGTTATAGCCGACCGCCGTCACCGTCGGCTGCAACAGCAGCAGCGCATCCATCTTGTCGGGATCGAACATCTGCGCCAGGCGCACCAGGCAATCGACCTTGCCGTTGAGCCAGATGATCTTGGCGTTCACCGTGAAGAAGGGCTCGTCGCCCAGCAGGGGCATCGCCTTCACGATGCCGCCGCCGGTTTCCAGGATCTCATCCTCTTGCGAGAACAGGATCTCGGGCTCTTTCCGGTCCTTCAGGTGCTCGCGGATCTGCTCGCCCAGATGATGCAGATTGACCACGGCGCGCTTGACGCCGGCGGCGGCGAGGCGGTTCAGCGCCACGTCGATCAGCGGCACGCCCAGCACCTTGGTCAGCGGCTTCGGCACCTTGTCGGTGAAGGGGCGCAGGCGCTTGCCGAATCCGGCCGCCATGACCATCGCGGTCTTGGGCATCTTGATGGTGTCTTTTTTCGGCACGGAGTTCCTGTTCACTTCTTCAGATCGATCAACGGCCGGCGGTCGGCCTTGGGCAGATGCCGCGCGAACCAGTCGGCGACCGGCGCCATCGCCGGATGGGCGATGTCCTGTTCCAACAATTCCCACACCCGCGGCATATAGCCCTGATAGGCCGGCTTGTTGTCGCGGCGCAAAAGCCTGGCGAAGGTGCCGACGATGCGCGTATTGCGCTGGGCGGCCGACGCCGCATAGGCGGTCAGGAAATCGGCGCGGCCCAGCTCCGGATTGCCGGCCAGATATCGGTCGATCATCGCCGTGGCCAAGGCCGGCGGCACGTTGCGCCGTACATCCTCCAGCAGCGAGGCCAGGTCGAACGGCACCGGCCCGGCGATGGCGTCCTGGAAGTCGAGCAGGCCGCAGGCCTTGAACCCGGCACGCTCCGGCAGCAGCAACAGATTGTCGACGTGGAAATCGAACAGGGTGATGGTCTGGCCGGCGGCCCACAGGTTGGGCAGCACGCTACGCCAGGCTTGCTCGAATTCGGCGCGCACTGGCGCTGGGGCGTCGCCGCCTTTGATGGCGGGCCAGTACCAGTCCAGCACCAGCGACACCTCACGCAGGCAGCGCGCGACATCGAAAGCCGGCAGCTTGCCCACAGCGTCGGCAGGCACGCGCCGGCGCACTTCAATCAGCGCGTCCGTCGCCAGCTCATAGAGCGCGCGCTCGTCATGACCCTTGCGCAGCAGGCGCGTATAGGTGTCGTCGCCCAGATCTTCCAGCAGAAGCAACCCGTGCTCACGATCCTCGGCCAGCACGGCGGGCGTACTGAAGCCCAGCCCATGCAGCAGCTTGGCGATGTTCAGGAACGGGCCGACATTCTCCATTGGCGGCGGCGCATCCATCAGGACCGCGACCTGCCCGCCCATCTTCAGCCGGTCATAGCGGCGGAACGAGGCGTCGCCGGCCAACAAGCCGCGCTCGGCGGCGCCCCAGCCGGCGGATTTCAGGAAAGCGGCGATCTGCAGGTCGCGCGCGGCGCGGTCAATGCTGGTCACGATGGATCGGCGCTCCGCAACATCTTCAGGCGCTCGCCCCACGATTTGTTGCCGCTCAAGGAGGCGGTCCGTTGGCCATCGGCGCCAAGCGTCAACTCGATCGACAAGACCCGGTCGCGCGGCAGTTGGCGCTCGATCAGCTCCGGCCATTCGATGAGGCTGATTGCACCCGCCAGCGCCTCGTCCAGGCCCAGCTCTTCCACCTGGTCGGTGCGATCCAGGCGATAAAGATCGAAATGCCAAAGTTCGGCCGGACCGTCGGCCAACCGGACCGGATAGGTCTGGACCAAGGTGAAAGTCGGGCTGGGGACTTCGGTCGTCTCCGGCGACAGAGCGGCGACGATGTCGCGCGCCAGGGTCGTCTTGCCCGCGCCGAGCCCGCCTTTCAGCGCCACCACGTCGCCGCGGCGCAGCAACCCGGCCAGAAGCCGGCCCAGCGCGGCAGTGGCCGCGAGGTCGGGTAGGGCGAAAGAAAGGGGTGATTCGA